>CABSUD010000001.1:0-25808 GCA_902480795.1 uncultured Collinsella sp.
AAATTGGTTCTAGATAAACGTACGGTGCCCGCATGCTATGCATTGGCTGGCACCGTACGAAGCAACCGGATAACCGGTGTATAACTTTACCCCATCACGGGCGCACGCATGCGCTCGCGGGCAAGGTGGCGAGAATTACTCGGCGTCCTTGGCGGTCTCGTCGACCTCGGTCACCTTGGCGTTCTCGACCAGGTGGTCGACGGCCTTGGAGCGACGGATGGACTCGCGGACGGCAGGCATGCGGCCATCGGCAATGAACTCGGCCTTGGAAGCCTCGACGTCCTTGACGCCGGCCTTCTCGAACTCGGCGTTGATGTCGTCCTCGGTAACCTCAATCTTGAGCTCACGGGCGAGGGCGTCCAGAGCCAGGGACTCACGGGCAACGTCGTTGGCCTGCTTGTGCAGGTCGCCGATGAACTGCTCCATGGTCAGACCGGAAGCGGGCAGCCAGGTGTCCAGAGTCATGCCGCGGGCAGCGAGATTGGACAGGAAGTTCTGACCAAGCTCCTCAAAGACGGACTGCTCGTAGTCGGCGTCCATCTCGTCGAGCTGCAGACGCTCGGCGAGAGCGGAGACGCAACGGTTCTCCTTCTCGGCCGGCAGGCGGGAAGCCTTGTCCTGCTCGATCTCGATCTTGATGGCGTCGCGCATAGCGTCGATGCTGTCGAAGCCAAAGTCGGACTTGACGAGCTCGTCGGTGAGCTCGGGGGTGTTGCGGACCTTGATGCCCTTGACGGTGACCTCGACGGTGTGGGTCTCGGCCTCCTCGCCCTCCTCGACCTCGTCGGTCCAGGTGACGGTCTTGACGTCGTCAACGTTAGCGCCGATCAGGGCCTCGTTGAACTCCTTGGGGTTGCTGTCGCTACCGGCGATGAGCATACGGCCCTCGGCGGCAAAGTTGTCGGCGTTCTCGACGGCCTTGAGGTCGACAGTGACGTAATCCTCGGCCTCGACGGCGCGACCCTCAACGTCCTCGAAGGTGGCACGGTAGTTGAGGAGCATCTCGACCTGGTTGTTAATCTCAGACTCGGTGACCTCCGCAGGGGGCATCTCGATCTCGACAGCGTCGAAGGAGGAGAGTTCAGCGGCGGGACGCAGGGAGAACTCGACGGTGTAGGTGTAGTCCTCGTGATCCTTGGCGAGGTCGAGCTCCTTGTAGTCACCGTTCTTGGTGGGGACGATGTCCAGCTCGTTGAGGACGGCGGGCTCGTTGGCGGCGATCAGGTCGTTGGTGGCCTGAGCGAGGGTAGCCTCGGCGCCAAGAGCGGAGTCGATGACCGGACGGGGGGCCTTGCCGGCACGGAAGCCCGGGAAGCGGTACTTCTTGGCGGTGTCCTTGTAGGCCTTCTTGATCGCGGCGTCGACGTCGGCGGCCGGGATGGTGACCGTAGCGGTGAGCTTGGCGTCCTTGACGTCAGAAGCGGTGATGTTCAACACGTTCCTCCTCATACTGCCCAGCTTATCTGAGGTGCTGGTACCTATATGCAACAAAGTGTCGCGACGGCCAGGGCCGACGCAGGTGCGATGGTGCGGGCGAAAGGACTCGAACCTTCACGGGAATCCCACCAGAACCTAAATCTGGCGCGTCTACCAATTCCGCCACGCCCGCATGAGCGCACAGACTAGGAATGATAGCAGATACGAACGGCAAGCGCACGCGCACCTTTTACAGGCTCACGACCTCACCACGAGTGCAAAAGGCGGGGCGAGTTGTCCCGCCCCGCCAATTACGACTTGTTCGCTGACCCGCTACTCCCCCAGCAGGGCCTTCTCGGGCGTGATCGGCAGCGAGCGTACCTGGTGGCCGGTGGCGTGCGCCACGGCCGAGGCAACGGCGGCGAGCGGCGTATTGATGACGACCTCGCCGATCGACTTGGCGCCAAACGGACCCGTCGGCTCGTAGCTCGGCTCAAAGGCCACGCGAATGCTGCCGATATCCAGGCGCGTGGGCAGCTTGTAGCTCATAAAGTTGCCGGTGCGCAGGCGGCCGCGGCCATCGTGCTCGACAATCTCGTAGAGCGCGTGGCCGATACCCTGGGCAATGCCGCCCTCGGCCTGGACGCGCGCGAGCGCCTCGTTGATCACGGTGCCGCAGTCAACGGCAGCGGCGTAATCCACCACGGTCACCTTGCCGGTGGCCTTGTCGACCTCGACCTCGGCAATGCCGGCCATAAACGGCGGAGGCGAAACGGGCAGGCAGGCAGAGGCGTGCGAGGTCAGCGCGTCGCCGCCCGCGATATTCTTGACGCACAAGTTGGCAAAGTCGCGCAGCGTAAGGTAGCAACCGCGCTCACGGGCGGCGCGCTCGTCGGACAGGCGCACGTACTGGCCGTCGAAAACCACGTCGGCGACGTCAACGTCCCACATTTGGGCCGCCTTGGCGCAAATCTTCTCGCGCAGCTCGGCCGCAGCGTTCTTGGCGGCCAGGCCCGTCACGTACGTACCCGAGCTCGCGTACGAACCGGCGTCGAACGGCGACACGTCGGTGTCAACGCCGCGCACCACGATCAGCGAGCTCTCCACGCCCAGCTCCTCGGCGGCAATCTGCGCCAGAATCGTGTCGACGCCCATGCCGTTATCGGTAGCGCCGGTGCCGATGGTAATGAAGCCGTCCTCTTCAAGGCGCATGTCGATGCCGGCGATATCCACGTTGGAGATGCCCGAGCCCTGCATGGTGAGCGCACAGCCCAGAGCACGCACACGGTCGCCCAGGTCGACGGCCAGCGGCTTGTCGCGCCAACCGATCATGTCCATCGCGCGCAGCAGGCAGCGGTCGAGTGCGCAGGCGTTGAGCTTCTCGTTGTAGTACTGCGGCATGATCTCGCCCTCGCGCACGATGTTCTTAAGGCGCAGGTCGGCAGGGTCCATGTGCAGCATGTCGGCGAGCTCGTTGACGGCGCTCTCCACGGCAAACTGGCCCTGAGTGGCACCGTAGCCGCGATACGCGCCGCCGCGGTTGGTATTGGTGTAGACGGCGTCCCAGCTAAAGCGGCTCGCCTTCACGTGGTTGTAGATGGGCAGGCTCTTGTGACCCGAAAGGCCGATCGTCGTGGTGGCATGCTCGCCATAGGCGCCGGCGTTGGACAGCGTGTGCAGGTCGATGGCCGTGATAGTGCCGTCGTTCATGGCGCCCAGCTTAACGGTCATCTGCATCTGGTGGCGCGAGTTGCCCGCGGTGATGGTCTCCTCACGGGTGTAGCAGCAGTAGCTCGGACGGCCGGTCTGCTGGGTGACGAACGCCACGAAGATCTCGCAGCAGCCCGTCTGCTTGGAGCCAAAGCCGCCGCCGATGCGCGGCTTAATGACCTGCACCTGCGACTGCGGGATATCGAGCGACTGCGCGACCATGCGGCGCACGTGGAAGGGCACCTGCGTGGAGGTGGTCACCGAGATACGCCCAAACGCGTCGGTCGTCGCGAAGGCGCGGAAGGTTTCCATGGGCGCGGTCTGCGTGGCCTGGCTGGTGTAGGTGCGGGTGAAGACGATGTCGCTCTGGGCGAAGGCCTCGTCCAAGTCGCCAAAATCGCTGGTACCGCTGCACACCAGGTTGCGCGGAACATCGCCGCCCTGCGGGAACATAAAGGTAACGTCGCCCTCGGGGTGGACCACGATGTCATTATCGAGCGCCTTGGTAAAGTCGAGCAGCGGCTCGAGCACCTCATAGTCGACCCTGATGAGCTTGAGCGCCTTGTCGGCAGCCTCCTCGGTCTCGGCGGCGACGATCGCCACCTCTTCGTTTTGGTAACGGACGAGGTTCTCGAGAATCAGGCGGTCGTAGGGACTCGGCTGCGGATAGCTCTGGCCGGCGATGGTAAAGCGGCGCTGGGGCACGTCCTCGTAGGTGTAGACGCCCACCACGCCGGGAACCTTCAGAGCGCGCGACGTATCGATTGAGCGAATCTTGGCGCGCGCATACGGGCTGCGCTTGAGCTTGACGATGAGCGCACCGGCGGGCACCATATCGCCGGTGTAGACGGGACGACCCTCGAGCAGGGCCTTCGAGTCCTTCTTGGGCTGCTTCTTGGTGATCTGCTTGTACGCGACACCGTCGGAGCTCGTCTCGTTGACGGGCAGCTCGGGCATCTCAAAGCCAACCTGCACGCCAGACTCGTTGAGGAAGCGCACGATGGCGCGCAGCTGGCTCTCGTAGCCGCTGCAACGGCAGAGGTTGCCGGCAAGCTGGCGCGAGAGCTCCTCGCGCGTGGCAACAAGGCTCGGGTCCTCCTTGGCGGCACGGGCGAGCGCCAGCACGTTCATGATGAGGCCGGGAGCGCAAAAACCACACTGCTCGGCGCCTTCGGCAGCCATTGCGCGGGCGAGCGCCTCAGACTCGGCCTTGAGACCCTCGAGCGTAGTGATGGAGCGGCCCTCGACGCGCGCGGCGGGAACCGAGCAGCTCAGCACCGGGTCGCCGTCGAGCCACACTGTGCACAGGCCGCAGTTGGTGGTCTCGCAGGCACAGCGCACCGACGCGCAGCCCTGCTCGCGCAGCAGCGCAAAGAGCATGGTGTCGGGGGCAATCTGAACCTTGACCTTACGGCCGTTGAGCGTAAAGGAAAGATCGATGAGTTTGGCAGCCATTAGCGCACCTCGCTAGAATCGACGCCGGGCACGCGGCGGCAGGAATACTCATCCGTGGCAAACTTAGGAATCTGCACGCCCTCGAGCTCGTGCGCAAGCGCGGCCGAAAGCTCGATGCCGGCGGCGCGGCGCACGGCCTGGATGGCGAGCGGGGCCGAGATGCGGCGACGGTAGTCGGCCGAGCCCCAAAGGTTGGTGCCGTAGCTCAGGGAACGCACGGACGCGGCAAGGGCGCGAAGCTCGTCCTCGGAAGGCTGCTCGCTGGTGAGGCCAGATGCCTCGCCCTGCAGCAAGGTCGCGCGCAGCGGGCGGGCGCCCACGGTGACGTGCCAGGAGCCGTCCCACCAGGCGGCGGTAACGTTCAGCGAGGGGAAGTCCGTCGCGGCCTTGCGCACGGCCTCGTAGCTCGCACGGTAATCGTGCTTGACGACCACGACATGCTCGATAACGTCGCGCACGTAGCCCATGTCAACGAACTCCGCGAGCGGCACGCGGCCGGCGCCCGTCAACTCAACATAGGAATCGAGCGCGAGAAAGGCAGAGAGAACGTCCGAGAAGCCAAAGCGGCCGTAGATGCTGCCGCCCACCGTGGCGGTATTGCGCAGCTGCACGCCCACGATATCGTGGACGGCGAACTCAAAGACGTTGTTGACAAGCGCGTTGAGCTCGACATGGCGCTCAAGCTGGCGCAGGGTGCACATGGCGCCGATGCGAAACTCGGTCTCGGTCTCCTCGATCTGATCGAGTCCGCAGGCCGAAAGGTCAATCGCCGTCGCCACGCGACGCGAACCCAGGCGCATCCAGATGCCGCCGCCCACAATCTTGTTGTTGCGGTTCTTCTGTAAGAGCTCATAGGCTTCGGCCGCGTTTCCAACACGGACGTAGGTACCGAACTTGAGCACGTTCTCCCCCATCTCTTCACTTGTCCAGTACTTTTAAGTGTACCAAACGAGGGGCCGCACACCGTTTTAGGACAAAATCCACCCACCCATCCATAACTTGCGGTGATATACGGACTGATTAGCCGTTCTGGGACGCTAAACAGTCCGTATTTCACCGCAAGTTATGAAGAGTCCTCCGGGATAGAAAAGGCTCCCAGCCAAGATGACTGGGAGCCTCATCACCTGCTATGTCGAGCGAAGGTTTAGCAGACGCCCTGGGCGAGCATGGCGTCGGCGACCTTCAGGAAGCCGGCAATGTTGGCGCCCATGACAAAGTTGCCCTCCTGGCCGTACTCCTTGGCGGTGTCGTCCACATTGTGGAACATGCCGCGCATGAGCTGCTCGAGCTTGCCGTCGACCTCCTCGAAGGTCCAGGACAGGTGCTCGGCGTTCTGGCTCATCTCCAGGCCGGACACGAGCACGCCGCCGGCGTTGGCAGCCTTACCGGGCATAAAGGCGACACCGTTCTCCTGGAAGTAGGTTGTGGCCTCGATGGTCGTGGGCATGTTCGCGCCCTCGCCGACCACCTTGCAGCCGTTGGCGACGAGCGCCTGGGCGTCCTCGAGCAGCAGCGTGTTCTCGCGAGCGCAGGGCAGCGCAATGTCGCAGGGCAGCTGCCACACGCCGCGACCGTCGCCCTCGTGCCACACGGCGTTGGGCTTCTCGTCAACGTACATAGCGAGCGTAACGCCCTTGTCGTGGCCGGAGCGCTTCTTGTTGTAGATGTGCTCGAGCACGGTGTAGTCGATGCCGTCGGGATCCTCAACCCAGCCGTGGGTATCGGAGCAGGCCAGCACCTTGCCGCCGAGCTGGGTGACCTTCTGGACGGCATAGATGGCGACGTTACCGGAGCCGTGAACGACGACGTTCTTGCCCTCGAAGGAGTCGCCGCGGCTCTTGAGGTACTCGTCCACAAAGTAGGCCAGACCGTAGCCGGTAGCCTCGGTACGGGCGAGCGAGCCGCCAAAGGAGAGGCCCTTGCCGGTAAGGACGCCGGTCCACTCGTTGGTCAGGCGCTTGTACTGACCGAACAGGTAGGCAACCTCGCGGCCGCCAACGCCCAGGTCGCCGGCGGGAACGTCGGTGTTGGGGCCAATGTGGCGATAGAGCTCGGTCATGAAGGACTGGCAGAAGTGCATGATCTCGTTGTTGGACTTGCCCTTGGGGTCAAAGTCGGAGCCGCCCTTGCCGCCGCCCATGGGAAGAGTGGTCAGGCTGTTCTTGAGGATCTGCTCCAGGCCCAGGAACTTGAGCATGCCCAGGGTGACCGTCGGGTTAAAGCGCAGGCCGCCCTTGTAGGGTCCAATGGCAGAGTTGAACTCGACGCGGTAGCCGCGATTGACCTGGACCTTGCCCTGGTCGTCGACCCAGGGGACACGGAACATGACGATGCGCTCGGGCTCGACGAGGCGCTCAAGCAGGGCGGCCTCCTCGAACTCGGGATGGGCGTCGAGCGCCGGCTGGATGGTACCGAGGATCTCGGTCGCGGCCTGGATGAACTCAGGCTGCTCGGGATAGCGGGCCTTGAGCTCGTCGAGAACTTTCTGCGTGTAGCTCATGCTTCCTCCAATTGATGGAAAAGAAAAGTGTCGTTCGAGGCGCCCCATGCGCCGCGAGCTTTATCGAGTATGAATAATATCGCACTGTTGCAGCAAAGTTTCGCATAAGCCGACGAGCAGATGTTTCGTTTTGATTACGATGCAGGTAGAAGCGTTTTTGAGTGCCTGACGTGCAAAACCTGTGTTTCAAACCTGTTTCGTCCACATGTTCCAAACCACATTGGGGCACCTTTGTGGTGGTGTGGGGGTTAAAGGACGAGCTGATGGTAGTCGGCGGGGGTTACGCGGCCTTCGGTGGCAGCGCGGAAGGCGGCGAGTGCATCGCCCGAGAACGGCATGGCCCAGCACAGTCCGCAGCCGGCGGTGATGGAGCCAGGCAGCGGCATGATGCGCCCGGGCACACCGGCGGCAAGGCACAGCTGCTCGCATTCCATCACATCGAAAGTGCTGTCGAACGACACGATGATCTTGCGTTCGTGGTCGAGAGCATCACCGGACGGGCCTTCGCGGTGTGCCTCACGATACGCCGCGGCGGCCGCTTCCTCTTCCGCAGTATGTCCACAGCCACCGCAGCCGCAGGTACAGGGCTCGGAACCATCGCAAGTGCAAGGCTCTCCCGTGTCGGGGCAAATATCGTGAGACATGGCAACTCCAATCGTCTAGGCGAGTAACTCGGCCGCCGCAAACTCCTCGGGCGTATTGACGTTCTCGAAGCAGAGCGTCGAGCCCGCGGCCTTAACGACCTGCGGCTCATCCATATAACCAGCCTGAACGCGATTGATCAGGCAGCGAATGCGCTGGCGGTCGCAGGCGAGCAGCTCATGGGCGACCGGCGCACACGCGTCACGGCGCCAGACGGCGCAAAGCGGCTCAATCCCCCGCTCCTCGCGCGGCACGCACACGTCGAGCGCCTCGGCCTCAACACGATCGGCAAGCGCGCCGATGAGTTCCGGCGAGACAAACGGCATATCACAGGCGACAATCGCCACGAGCGGCAATCCGGCCGCGGCCAACGAGCTCGCGATGCCGCGCATGGCACCCGCCGGCCCCTCAAGGTCCGGAACTATTTGCGGCACCAGGCCGCCAAACGCGCGCTCCTCAAGATAGGCAAGCTCGCCGGGACGCGACGTCGTCACGACCAACTCGCCGGCAACTGGCGCCAGCCGACCCAGCACGCGCTCGATGAGCGGCTCGCCGCAAAACGCCATGCGCGCCTTATCGCAGCCCATGCGCGAGGACAGCCCGCCCGCCTGGACAACACAAGAAAGATTGGCACGTCTTACGGTAGTCATACGACAAAACACCTCCATCGGCACGTTCAAAGCCCAACGCACGGGACCAATTACCGTAGGCGACAAGGCAGACGACACGGCGAGCCCGTGCAAAAACAAAACAGCGCCTTTGCGGCACGCAGCAAGACCGCGAGCACAAAAGCGCTGGTAGCGTATGGCGGGAACGTATGTGAATCGAACACATCCAAGACGTTTTGCACGCCTCGCAACGGTTTTGAGGACCGCGGAGCCCACCGGAGCCCATCCGTTCCCAAGTGCGGCGGTATTTTACCAAACCGAGCAGCCAATCTAGCGCAGGGAGCGCAGGCCGCCGGCATCCTTGTCGAGAACCGTAAAGCGCACGGCATCCAGGTGCTCCAAGATGCTGATGGCACGTTTGCGCGACACGCCCAGGGCCTCGCGCAGCACGCTCGTGGTCGCAGCGCCACCGGCTGTCTCAATGGCAGCGGCAACAAGCTCGCGCGCATGGGCCTCGGCGGCAGCGGACAGGGCAACGTCGCGCTCGACCTTAACGATCGAGCGGTTGAGCGAAAGCTCGCGCAGGGCACGCGTCATGGTGTCGCGGCCGAGCTGCAGCTGTTCGCCCACCTCGGGAAGCGCCGGTGCGTCCAGGCCAGCCTCGTCAAGCAGCGCGACGATGCGCTCGCAAGCCTCTCGCACCACGCGTGCCGCCGCGGCGGCCGAATGCGGATCGAATACCTCGGCGCCCTCGGCGGCGCACACGCCGCGCGAGCAGCCCTCGGCAATCAGAGCCGCGGCAACGCCTTCATCAGCGGCAGGCCACGCAGCATGGGCAACGGCGCCGGGCGTAAAGCCCGTCTCCTTGGGAGACGCCGCATGCATGGCTGACAGGGTCGTCGCCAGTGCATCCATCGCGGCGTCGAGCACCACGGTGTCCGCCAAGAGGTCCGCATCACCCACGGCAAGCTTGCGAACGGAGCCCTGCGCCACCAACCCGCGCAGTGCGGCATCGGCCTCGCCGACACCAAGATCCAAAGCCTCGGCAACATCAACCGCCGTAACTGGCAGCGTCTGCAACGCCAGCCAAGCGCCCACACCGCCCGCGATATCGCCGGACTCGAGCGCCGCATACAGCGCACGCTCCCCTTCGGCAAGCTCACGCGAGCGACGGCAGCGCGATAGCAGCACGCGCCCACCGCCAATGAGCATAACGGGCGAATACGACAACACCACGGCATGGTCTCCGGCTCGCAGCGGCAGCGGCTCCTCCAAGCGCACCTGTACGGTACGGGTCTCGCCCACCGCCATAGGGGTCTCGCCCTCCATGAGCATGATGCGACCGACGACCTCGGCCGTGCCGGCCATCACATGCACACGCGCGCCCGACTCGAGCACGCGCGGCTTGGCGCCCTCGCGGCCCAGGTAGGTGAACGTCATCATAAAGCGCAACGTCTGACCAAAGCGGTCCGCCACGCCCAGCATCTCGCCACGGTCAAGCGCCGCGACACCGTCACCAACCAGGTTGAGCGCCACACGCTGACCAGGCAGCGCGCGCGGCGTATCGCCATGCACCTGAATCCCGCGCACGCGACAGACCGTACGCGACGGCAAGGCCATCAGCTCGTCGCCCACCGCAACCGGTGCATCGTGCAGCGTTCCCGTCACGACGGTGCCGACGCCCTTGATCGTAAAGCAGCGGTCGATAGGCAGGCGAGGCGCGGCATCGCTCCGCTCGGCACGGTCGCGACAGGCATCCCAGCAAACACCCACCTGCTCGTCGAGCACCGCAAGCAGCCCGTCGATCCCCTCGCCCGTCTTGGACGACACGGGCACGATCGGCGCGCCCGCAAACACGGTACCCGACAAAAAGTCATCGACATCGAGCTCGGCAAGCTCGGTCATCTCGGCGTCGGCCAGGTCGCACATCGTCAGCGCGACCACCATATGCGTAACGCCCAACAGCTCCAGCACATGCACGTGCTCGCGGGTCTGCGGCATTACGCCCTCGACGGCCGAAACCACCAGCACGGCAACGTCGATGCCCGTCGCACCCTGTACCATGGCGCGCAGGTAATGGGCATGCCCCGGCACATCGACCAGGCCGACGATCTTGCCGCTCGGCAGTGCCAGCTCGCCAAAACCCAGCTCCACGGTCATACCGCGACGGCGCTCAACCTCCAGACGGTCGGGATTCTTGCCGGTCAGTGCCTCGATCAGCGCCGACTTACCGTGGTCGACGTGGCCCGCCGTGCCAACGATAACGGGACACTCCACCAGCGCTTTAACCTCACTCATCGAGCAATCGCCTTCTTAACGCACGCGACGAGCGTCGTTGCCGCCGTCTCGATATCGCGGTCGCCCACGAGCGTACGCACGTCAAACAGGACACGATCGTGCGAGGCTCGCGTGACGACCGGCGTGTCGAAATCTTGAACGAGCGAGCGCTTGAGCGCGTCAACGGAAAGACGCTCATCGACAAGACGCACGGCAACGCACATGGTGGGCAGCTCGACGGTAGGCAGCGAGCCGCCGCCGGGAGTCGACGACTCCTCGACGATTTCCAGCTGCACGGCACACGGGCAGCCAGCCTTATCGAGGCCCGCCACCATCAGCTCGCGCAGCTTGCGTGCACGACGCTCCAGATGTGTCTGCGGAAGCGTGAGCATGTTGAGCACCGGCACCTCGCGATGGGCCACATCCGCCCCATCCATGTAAATGCGCAGTGTGGCCTCGAGCGCCGCCAGTGCGAGCTTACCCGGGCGCAGAGCACGCATAAGCGGATGTGACCCACAGGCCTGGACCAGGTCACGACGGCCCATGATAATGCCCGCCTGTGCTGCACCGAGCAGTTTATCGCCCGAGCACGACACCAAATCGAGCCCCGCCGCAACCGAAGCCGGCGTGGTTTCTTCGCCGCCGCGCACCAAGATGTCGTCGGGCAACAACGCGCCCGACCCCTGGTCCTCGTAGAACAGCAGACCATGTTTGTGGGCCAGAGCGGCGAGCTCCCTTGAGCTCACTTCCTCGTGAAAGCCCTCGATGCGATAGTTAGAAGGATGAACCTTCAGGATCATGGCCGTTTCGGGCGTGATGGCGCGCTCGTAGTCGCCCAGATGCGTGCGGTTGGTGGCGCCGACCTCGACGAGTTTGGCGCCCGAGGCCGCCATGACGTCGGGGATGCGGAAGCTGCCGCCAATCTCGACAAGCTCGCCGCGGCTCACGATAACCTCTTTGCCTGCGGCATGGGTCGCCAGCACCAGCAGCACCGCAGCGGCGTTGTTGTTGACCACGAGCGCGTCCTCGGCACCGGTGAGCGAGCGAATCAGCTGCGCGGCGTGCTCCTTGCGCGACCCGCGCGAGCAGGTGTCCACGCTGTACTCGAGCGTGCTATACCCGCGCGCGACCTCGGCCACGGCCTTGGCGGCCGATTCCGCGAGCGGGGCGCGACCCAAGTTGGTATGGATAACCACACCCGTGGCATTAACCGCTGGGCGCAGGCTCGGCAGCGCGGAGCGATGCGCACGCCACTCGATGGCCGAGGCCAGCTCGCGCTTGGAACGCGGGACGGCACCGGCACGAATCGCGGCGCGCTCCTCGTCGAGCTCGGCCGTCACGGCAGCATGGACCACCGCGTCGCAGGTCTCCCCCGCCGCCTTCACCACCGGCCACTCGGCAAGCAGCTCGTTGACGGAAGGAATGGCGCGCAGGCGGGCGCGCACCTCATCGGACATGTTCTGGCTATCGCTCATGTGCAGCCTTTCAAAAGAAACGTGGATCAGTCGAATACATCAGCTGAGTCAATTACTCGTCATTATCCCCGCGCGCGACAATCTTTTCCACGCGAACGGCGTTTTCCTGGGTGAGCGCAGCGCCCGTCAACGGGTCCCAACGCAACGGCGTATGGTCGAGCGGACCCACGCCCAAGGCTTGAGCGCCACCGGCATCGGCGCCAAACGAACGCCCGCCGGGAGCGGCCGAGGTGAAGATGCACGCCGGATGCAGATACGGCGTCGTCTCCACGCGCACGCGGTCGCGGCCCATATCGCTCACGAGTTCGACGACCTCGCCGTCGGCGATGCCCATGTGAGCAGCAGCATCGGCATTCATCTGCACGGCATCCAGGTCCGATCCAGCCTCGGCGGCACCTGCCGCCGCGA
The DNA here is from genome assembly GCA_902480795.1 of uncultured Collinsella sp. GTDB lineage: Bacteria > Actinomycetota > Coriobacteriia > Coriobacteriales > Coriobacteriaceae > Collinsella. The sequence continues at coordinate 12,492 of CABSUD010000001.1, forward strand.
GCCTGCGCGAGGTATGCGACTCAAAGGGACGGTTGCCGCTAATGAGACGAAACATCCCCGGGCCGGGCTCCACCATGGGCGCGATCCAGTTGGGCACGCGACCCAGACCGGCTCGTTCCCATACGTCGCTTGCCAGCGCGATCCTGCCGCCGTTCAAGGGAATCACCGGCTCGCCCGTACGCGACGGCTGCGCAACGCCCGTGTCGGCCCAGCCGCGCTCCTTGAGCTCGTCCAGATCAATCCCAAACGGAGCCACCTGAGCAGCGGCCAGATCGTCGGACGTAAAGTCGAAGTACTCGCCCACGCCACACGCCTGCGCCAGACCGGCAAAAATCTCCCGACCGGGACGTGTGTCATCATGCTGCACAGGCAGCACGGCGTTGCGGTAGAACACGCGCGCATCGTTGGCGCCCACCAGCGTTCCCACGCCGCGGTCAGCCTCCAGATACGTCACGTCGGGCAGCACGAAGTCGGAAGCGCGCGCCGTCTCGGACCAGCGAATATCAATCGTCACGAGCAAGTCGAGCTGCTGCAAAATACTCAACCAAGCCCGTGCATTGCCATAGCCCGCACCGGGGTTACTGGCATAGACGATGAGCCCACGCAAATCGCCGGCAAGAATCGACTGACCGATAGTCGTGCACAGGCCGCGCACCGGATCGACCAGCGGATAGCGCTCGGACCCCAGCTTGGGCCCGCGCGGCACCGGCGGCGTCGCAAAGCGTGCGGGATCGAGGTCGCCCAACACAAGCGGCGTGGGCGGGTTGAGGGCACCGCCCGCGTGTCCGATGCAGCCCAGCAGCACGTCGACCAAGAAAATAGCGCGCGCGGTCTGGGTGCTATTGGCATACGCGATTCCGATGCCGCCATGAAAGCCCGCATCCACCACGGCGGCAGGCGCGGCGCCAGCGAGATCGCGCGCCGTGGCGACAATCTCTGCGGCTGGCACGTCGCACATCGACTCGGCCCACTCGGGCGTCCAAGCACTGGCCGCCTGTGCCAGCTCGTCAAAGCCTGTGGTGTAGCGGTCCACGAACTCGTGATCGTACAGGCCCTCGGCAATCAAGACGTGGACAATACCCAACAGCAGCGCCAAGTCGCAGCCCGGGCGTACGCGGAGCCAGCGATCGGCAAGCGCGGCCGAGCCGCTGCGCCGGGGGTCAACCACGATGATCTTCGCCCCGCGCCGGCGCGCATCGTTGAGCGCGTCAACGGCCCCCATCGTCGACGAATCGACAATGGAACGCCCCAGGTACATGATGCAGTCGGTATGCGACAGGTCGGAGGCGGGACTATAACCCAGGCTGTGCTCCCAACCGGTAAGTCGGCTTACCTCGCAGGCACCGTCGGCACCGTACACGTTGGGCGAGCCCAGCGCATGCATAAAGCGATACGCCCAGTAGCGGTCGAACGAGGGCACGCCGAGCGTCATGCCCAGTGCACGAGGCCCGCACTCGTCAACAATCCCCAAAAGACGCTCGGCAATCTGCGCGAACGCCTCGTCCCAGGTAATCGCATCAAACCCCGAGCCATCTCGGCGGCGTCGCATGGGGTGCACAATGCGGTCACGCTCGTCAAACGGCATTGCCAGGCGATGCCGTCCGCGGGCGCACAGGGCACGCGCCGCGCACGGATGCCCCGGCACCGGCAACTCGGCCACCACACGCCCATCCTCAACATGGGCCGCAAAGGCGCAATCGGCATAGCATCCCCCGCATGTCGTCACCACGAAGCGACCGTCATGCATAGTTCTCGATGCCATCTCGATTATTCCTTCCAGCTCAGGGGTTCAGGCCCCACCGCACCACAGCTCTGCCGCCAGCTGCCGCGACGCAAAGCCCGCAGCATCTACCGCAGCAAGACACGAAGAGCCTCCCAAAAGGCAAACGCCCCTCGGGAGGCCCGTACGTCATTCCGGCTTATTACGCCTCGGACTTCTTGGCGTAGATAAACCAGTAGCCGAGCGCGACCAGAACCGCGCCGCCCACGATGTTGCCCAGCGTGGCGGCGGACAGGTTAAACGCAATGCCCGCAGCGTTGAGCGCATCGGCGCCGGCGACGTCGGCACCATAGCCGCACGCGTGCATCACGGCACCCATGGGCAAAAAGTACATATTGGCAACGCAGTGCTCAAAACCGCAGGCCACAAAGGCGGCGATGGGCAGCAGAATGCCCACAACCTTATCGACCACGGTCTTGCCGGCGGTACCGATCCACACGGCCAGGCACACAAAGATGTTGCACAGGATGCCGCGGAAGAAGATCGTCACCCAGTCGACCGTCACCTTGCCGGCGGCGACGCTCACCATGGAATTGGCGACCGCCTCGCCGTTGAGCTTGTAAATGCCGGCCATGTACACCAAAAAGACGATGAACAGGGCACCGACAAAGTTACCGACCCATACGACGACCCAAGCCTTGAGCATCTGGACCAGGGTGATCTTTTTGCTCTTGAGTGCGCAGACCATAAGCGAATTGCCGGTAAACAGCTCGGCGCCGCACACCAGCACAAGCACCAGGCCCAGGCAAAAGCACAGGCCGCCCACGACGCGCTGGGCACCCCAGCCCAGCGTGCTGTCGCTCAAAAACACCGTAAAGAACAGGCCGCCGAAGGCGATAAACGCACCGGCGAACATTGCCAACAGAAAGGCCTTTGCGACCGGCAGGTTGGCCTTGGTCACGCCGGCGGCCTCGGTCTTGGCCTCGATCGCGGCGGGCGCCAGGCAATCGGGAGCGGGGTACTCCACCTTGGAATCTGCCATGTCAATCACTTCTTTCCTATTCAGCAAGGGCAAGCGCTGTTACAGCTCCTGCCCCAAGCGGACAAAGTGGGAAAAGTCGTTGGCGGCCACGGCGTCGTACACGGCGTCGACGGCCTCAAAGACCTCCGGGGACATGGGGTTGTAGAACTCCGTATCGCCCGGCTGAATCCCTATGAAGACGATATCTTCGCACGATTGCTCAATCTCTTCGATCAGAATCGACAAAGGAAGCGAATGCGTGGTGAACATCGACTTGCGGGCCACGTCACGTTTGTCGAGCAAGCGGATGGCGCCAACGGGCAGCGCCATGTCGGCGGCATCGACCAAAACCAAACGCGGCGGACGCTCGCGCTTGACCTCGATGATGTCATCCTCGGGCGTTTGCCCGCCGTCGATGGTGTACCAACCGGCGATGGGCGCGTCCTCCATCTTTTTGGAGAGCACGGGGCCGGCGGCATCGTCGGCACGCAGCACGCTTCCCGCCGTGAGCACGATACCCGCAAACGGGGCGCCGTTCACACGGCCATCCACAACGCGACCCATTACTGCAACCTCCCCGTCAAATACACGCCCGACACATCGCGCACGCGCTCAACCAGATCGCGAAACTTCATTAAGAACGCGACCTGCTGGGCATGCAGGCCAAAGTCGTCGTCGAACACCGAGATGCCAGCCTTGGCCGAGCCGCGAAAACCGCGCTCGTCGAGCAGCGTGTCGCAGGCCTCGAGCAGCGACGGCACCGCCGCCTTGTCAAGCTGGCACTCGCCAAAGGAGCGGATGGCCTCGAACTTGGTCTTGGCCTCCCCCTCCGGCAGCGCGTCGACGAGCGAATAGAAGACATCCACCGGCACCGACAGGCGCGGCTCAAAGCAATCGAGCACGCCGGTGTGGTGGCCCACGGCGAGCGTGTAGTACAGCACGTCGCAGGCCTCCTGGGGAACGTCTTCCTCGGTCTCCACAAACTTCCGCGTGAGCTCGTAGAAGACCACCTGGTCGGGCGCATGGCCCAAGCAGGGGTCGGCGACGCCCTCGGCGGCCTCGTCGCTTGCGCGCGAGGCATCGCCAAAGGAGCCGCCGAGCATACCGGGACCCGCAAAGTAACCAGAGCGGTCCGTGAGCTCCATCTAGCGACCTCCGGCCAGCACCAGATCCTGCAGCGCCGAGTACACCTCGACGCGGCGCGGATCGTCCTGCTTGTCAATGAGCAGCGCCATGGCACCGCGGATATCGCCCTTGGGCGCGCCCTCGAGCGTGTCCATAAACTCGTTGGCCAGGTCGCGGCCGTAACGGTAGCCGCTCATGGCGCGAGCCTCGCGCTCGATGGCAACGCGCAGCTTGTACGGCACGCCGGGGTGCAGAATATCGGCCTGCTCGCCGGCAGCCTCCACCGTGGTCTCGGCATGGAGCTTTTGGTCCAGCAGGCCAAGTGCCATGGCAAAGCCGTAGACGGTCTGCGCGGGGCTGGGCGGGCAGCCGGGGATGTAGACATCGACCGGCAGAATCTTATCCGTGCCGCCCCAGACGCAGTAGTTGTCGTAGAAGATGCCGCCGGTGCAGCCACACGCGCCATAGGACACCACGATCTTGGGATCGGGCGCGGCCTCAAAGGCGCGCAGGGCCGGCATGCGCATGGCACGCGTCACGGCGCCGGTGTACAGCAGCACGTCGGCGTGACGGGGCGAGGGCACGACCTTGATGCCAAAGCGCTCGACGTCAAAGACGGGCGTGATGGAACCGAAGATCTCGATCTCGCAGCCGTTGCAGCCGCCACAGTCAACGCGGTAGACGTACACCGAGCGCTTGATCTTCTTAAGAAGGGTCGCCTTGGCCTTCTCGATGCTCTCGTCGAGCTCGATCTTGGTCGGGCGGTACTGAAGCCGCTCGGGCAAAAGCGTGGGTTCGGCCATGGTTACTCCTCCTTCGTTTCAAAATCCATGATGATGCCCTCGACCGGTGCAGGACCGGCGGGAATCTCGGGCGCATCGGGGTTGAGCTCGCGGTCGATATACTCCGGGTTCACGCCGTGGCCGCCCAGATACTCCATGCCGGGGCCCTGGGGCTCACCGGACGCAAGCGTCTCGTTGGCAGCCATGCCGGCAGCGTTGCCGGTCTTTACGGCCGATGCGGCGCGCAGGGCGTCGAGCTCGCGCTTGCACTCCTGGCACATACCGACGGTACGGGCGGCCTGGATGGCCTCCATGCCGCCGGTCTTTTGCAGCAGGCGCTTGGCGTAGTCGATCTCCTTGTGCGGGGCAAACGGCTTGCCGCAACGCGAGCAGTGCTCGAGCGTGTAGACGCTCTTGCTGGTGAGATCGTCCTTGCTCATGACGGCCAGCTCAAACTCCTCGGTGAGCTTGATGGCCTCCATGGGGCAGGCCTCCTCGCAGCGGCCGCAGAAGATGCAGCGGCCGTAGTCGATCGACCAGGTAATGGTATCGGCCGCAAGGTCGGTGTCCATGCGAATGGCATCGGCCGGGCACGCCACGCCGCAGGCACCGCAGGCGATACAGAGCTCAGCGTTGTGCTCGGGCTTGCCGCGCATGTCCTTGTTGGTGGGGAACGGCGCAAACGGGTACTTGACCGTCGCGTCGCCGGCCTTGGCGTTAACTTTCCAAAGCTTCAGCATATTAGAGCGCCTCCTCATCGAGCGGGGCCGCCATGGTGCCCTCGCCCGCAAGCGGCGACTTGTCGCGCCAGACATTCTCGAACTGCTCCTTGTCGAGCACGTGGTCGCGCTTGGCGGCGACATCGGTCACCGTCACGCGGTCGGTGCAGGAGTAGCACGGGTCGAGCGAACCGACGATCAGCGCAGCGTCGCCCACGGTGTTGCCGCGGAACATGTAGCGTAGGACCGGCCAGTTGCTGTACGTGGCCGCCTTGGCGCGCCAGCGGTAGCACTTCTGGTTATTGCCGAGCATAGCCCAATGCACGTCCTCGCCGCGCGGCGCCTCGGTGGCGCCGATGGCGTACTTGTGCGGGGTGTACTCCCAATCCGTGGTGAGGATGGGGCCCGACGGGCAGTTCTCGAGCATGGTCTCGATCATATCGATTGAATCGTAGACCTCCTGGATTCGAACGGCGGTACGGCCGAAGGCATCGCAGGTGTCGGCCGTGGCGGCATGCATCTTTTGGACATCCGGATCGGCGTAGCCGTCGAAGGGATGGTCAAAGCGCACGTCGCGGGCATAGCCAGAGCCACGCATGAGCGGGCCGACCGGCGAAAAGTCGCGGGCGATCTTACGGTCGAGAATGCCGATGCCGCTCGTGCGCTCAATAAAGTTGGGCGTGGAGAGCAAAACGTCGACGAGCTCCTGGACCTCGGAGCGCAGCTGGTGGATGGTCGTGAGCGTGGAGAGTTTCTGCTCGGCCAAGATGTCGCGACGCACGCCACCGATCACATTGAGGCCGTAGGTCTTGCGGTGGCCGGAGAGTTTCTCGGCCAGGTCCATGGACTTCTCGCGAACGCGGAAGAACTGCTGGAAGCCGGAATCGAAGCCGGTGTAGTGCGATGCGAGGCCAATGTTGAGCAGGTGCGAGTGCAGGCGCTCGACCTCGAGCATGATGGCGCGGATGTACTGCGCGCGCGGCGGGACGTGAATGCCCTGGGCGCGCTCGACGGCCTCGGCATAGGCCACCGAGTGGGCGCAGCCGCAGATGCCGCAGATGCGGTCGGCGAGGAACGTCACGGCGTCATAGTTCAGGCGCGTCTCGGCGACCTTCTCCATGCCGCGGTGCACGTAGAACAGACGGTAGTCGGCGTCGACGATCGTCTCGCCCTCGACGAACAGGCGGAAGTGGCCGGGCTCGTCGGAGGTGATGTGCAGCGGTCCCATGGGAACGAGCGTGGTCTCCTTGCCCTTGGTGTCGGCCAAGAACTCGTAGTTTTCCATGTCGCTCGCGGGGGCGGGGCGGAAACGGTAATCCATCGAATCCTTGCGCAACGGGTACAGCCCGCTGGGCCAGTCATCGGGCAGCACCAGGCGGCGACGATCGGGCAGACCCTCGGGGATCAGACCGAACATATCGCGCAGCTCGCGCTCGCCCCACACGCAGGCGGGGACGAACGGCGTCACGGACGGGAACGTCATCTTGGCGGGGTCGACCTCGGCACGCACGGTAACCCAGCCGGGGTCCTCCCCCTCCATGGAGATGACGTAGTACACGGCGTAACGGCCGCACAGGCTGCGCTCGTCGTTGCCTACAATCACAGGAATCCAGCCGTAGCGCTCGTAATACAGGTAGTGGACGGCCTCGGGCAGACGGTCCAGCTTGACGGTGATCGTCAGCTGGTCCTCGCACTGCCATTCGACCTTCTCGATAGCGCCCGGCACTGCAGCACGCAGGGCCTCGACGTGGCTTTCGCAGCGACGAGCGTAGTCCTTCTTTTCAGGTTCTGCCATGGTGCTAATTCACCTCACTTGTCTTGGTCTGGGAACTGAACACCATGCGGTAGAGAGGGGCCTCGTGGAGCTCTTCGACGCTCTGGTTCAAAACGACGGACGTTGCATCCTCGACGCCGCTCGTGATGGCGACCGGGGTGGCGATACCGAACCACATGACCACGATTGCGAGGGCGATCTCGGGGATGATCATGAGGGCGGGCACCTCGTGGCGCTTCATGCCCTCGGGCGCCTTGCCGAAGATGGACTTGAGCGCGATGCCGGTAAGGGCGAAGTACACGCCGGTGAGGCCGATGGCCACGAGCACGACCACCCAGATGGGACCGGACTGAACGCCGGCCACGAAGGTGAGGAACTCGGAGATGAACAGGGCGAACGGCGGGAAGGCGGCGAGCGCGAGCAGGGCGATGATGGTGAGCGCTGCCGTGACGGGAGCGATCTCGACGACGCCCTTGATCTTGTTCAGGTCGCGGGTGTGGTAGATGTGCTGGATGTTACCGGCCATGCAGAAGGCGAGCGCCTTCGTGAAGCCGTGGAAGATGCAGTGCAGCAGGCAGGCGGCGATACCGAGCGGGCCACCGATACCCAGGCACAGCGCGACCACGCCGACGTTGTCGACGGAGGAGTACGCGAAGCGGCGCTTGATATCGTCCTGCTTGAAGATGCACAGGGCAGCCACCAGGATGGACAGCGTGCCCAGGATGAGCAGGAGCGTTCGCGGATAGGTGTCGCCCACCGTGATGATGGACAGGGAGTAGAAGCGGATGATCACCAGCATGGCGCACTTGAGCAGCACGCCCGAGAGCAGCGCGGAGACCGGGCTCGGAGCCTGGGAGTGCGCGTCGGGCAGCCAGGTGTGCATGGGGAACAGGCCCGCCTTGGTGCCGAAGCCGATGACGATGAACGCGAACGCGAGGCGCACGAGCATCGGGTCGAACTGGTCGGCGTAGGGCATGATGGAGGTGAGGAAGGCGGCCTCATGCGCGTTGGGCATGATATCGGCGGCGTTCGCGTAGATGAGCAGCGTGCCGAACAGGCCGAAGGCCACACCGGCGGTGCAGACCATCGCGTACTTCCAAGACGCCTCGAGCGCCTGCTTGTTCTTGTAGATGCCCACGAGGAACACGGTCGACAGCGTAGTGGCCTCGACCGCCGCCCAGGTGAGGATGATGTTGTTGGACAGGCAGGCGAGCAGCATCGTGAAGACGAACAGGCTGAACAGCGCGTAGTACTGCTTGGTGCGCTCGGCCGGCATGGTCTTCTCCTCGATATCGATCTTGATATAGGAGATGGAGTACACGCCGGTGATGAACCCGATGATGCCTACCAGAAGGACGAAGATCGACGAGAGCGAATCGAGATGGAGCCACAGGCCCAAAGCGTCGATATTCTGCCCGCTCGAGAGCATGGTTCCCGCGGTGACGACCGAAAGGACAAGGGTCGCCGCGACGGAGATGGTGTTGAGCCCCGCGAAGACGTTGTAGGACGTCGTCTTGGGGAGCGCAGCCATAATCAGGGAGAACACGAGAGGACAAGCGAGCAGGGCGACCGTCAGCATTGAAACATCCATGGCCTACCCCTTCAATTCGGTCAGGTCGTGGGAGTCGAGCGACTTGGTGTCGTTCCAAATCCTCACGACGACGGCGGACATGATGATGACGGCGAAGATGGCGTCGGTGGCGATGCCGATCTCGATGATCTCGGGGGCCGTGGGCGCGAGCAGAGCGAGCGTCACGTGGCTACCGTTCTCCATAAGGCAGTACCCGAAGATCTGCTTGAGGATGTTGCGCTGGGAGATGATGCACGTGAGGCCGACGAAGAAGTGCGCGAAGCTGATGGCGAGGGCCGGAGTGGCCACCTCGGCGGTGGGCAGGCTCAGGCGCGTGACCACCGCGAAGCAGACGGCCACCTCCAGACCGGTGAGGATGATGGTCCAGGCCGGCTTGATGGAGGAGGTCAGCGTGCTATCGGCAGGCGAACCCATCTTCTTGTAGGCACGGTTGAGAATGAACGGAACGAGGATCACCTTGGTGACGAAGGCCGACGCGGCCCACATGAGAAGCTCGGTGGCACCGGTGGTGAGGCCCAGGGTGAGCAGCACGCCCACCAGGACAACCGACTGGATCGCGTACCACTTGATGGCGGACGGGATGGTCTTCGAGACGACCACCATGGTGGAGGTCACGATCAGAAGACCGCCCAGGATATTGACTAACGAATAACCCATGTCCTACCTCCTAACCCATCCAACTAGAGGACAGAGGACCGGCGACGACGACCATGATCATGAGGACGACGAACACGAACGCCATGGCGCGCGGAAGGGGCTGGCCGGCGGCCACGGTCTCGCTCGGCTCACCGGGCAGGACCTTACCCATCCAACGCAGGAACCATGCGAAGGTGGCGACGGTCTCGACGACCATGACGCACACGAGGACAAAGATGACCGTGTTGGTAGCACCAACCGCGAAGCCACCGGAAATGATCTGGAACTTGGAAAAGAACGTGCTCATGGGGGGCACGCCGGCGATAGCGGTCGCGGCGACCGCAAAGCCCACGCCCGTGACCGGGTACTTCTTCATGAGGCCCTGGATCTTGGGCAGCATACGGGTTCCCAGCGTGAAGCTGAGAGAGCCAGCGATGAGGAAGAACAGGGTCTTGGTGAACGCGTGGTTGAAGATGTGCTCGACGGCGCCGTTAAACGCCATCTGGCTTCCGAACACGGAGAGGCCCAGGCCAAAGAACACGTAGGCGAGCTGCGCGATCGTCGAGAAGGCGAGCAGGCGCTTCATATCCTTCTGGGGCAGGTACATGAGGAAGCCGAAGAGCATGGTCACGACGGCGTCGATGATGGCGACCCAACCGACGATCTCGGGGATATCGCCGGCGCTCGCAAGAGCGCGGGCGAACACGCACACGCCGACCTTAACCATGGACGCGCCATGAAGGTAGGCGGAAACGGGCGTGGGGGCCTCCATTGCGGAGGGCAGCCACATGTAGAGCGGGAACTGGGCGGACTTGGCCCAAGCAGCGAACAGGATGAGCAGCAGCACGACGGTCTTCATACCGGAATCGAGCTGGGAGATCGCGCTCAGCGCGAACGTGCCGGTTCCGGCGAACAGGAAGGCCGCGCCGATGTAGAGTCCCAGAGCGCCGATATGGGTGATGATGAGCGCCTTCATACCGGCCTTCTTGGCCGTGGGCGTCATGTAGTAGCTGATGAGGCCCCAGGAGCACACACCGGTGATCTCGAAGAAAACGAGCTGGCCGACGATGGTGGAGCTGTAGGCGAGACCGGCCATGGCGCCGATGAACGTGGAGAAGTACACGTAGAAGCGACGACGGGGCGCGTCGGGATGCTCCTTATTCTTATCGCTCATGTACGGGAACGAATAGATGACGACGAGCAGGCCGATAGCGACGAACGCGGGTGCGAGCAGCGTGCTCATCCGGTCGAATATGAAGCCCATGACCAAGGTCTGGCCCATACTCGCCCAGGTTACATCGACCGCGTTCATGCCGTTTCCGGCAAACGTCGCGGCCAAGCCAACGGAAGCGACCGTGGCGATGCCGCCGGCAAAGGCGCAGATCCATTTAGCGTAGGGACGCGGCAGCATGACGATGAGCAGGGAGCCCAGCATGGGGACGGCGATCGCCACCATGGCAAAGAGGGACAAGCTCGATTCGATTGACATAGTTTCTCCCTTCTCCCTACACGCCTACGACGACGAAGACGAACGCGAGGACCGCGATGCCGACGACGGCCCAGGTCTGGTTACCGAGCACCTTGAAGCGCGAACGGGAAACGGAGTTCTCGAGCACGCCGCAGACGACGAAATCGACCAGGCACTTGACGAGGAAGACGACGGCGCCCACGAGAGCGGTGACGCCGATGGTCGCGGGCTCTCCCCAGGGGATGAAGATGGAGGTGAACCAAGCGACGACCACGACCTGCTTCATGGACATGGCGAGCTTGGCCATCGCAAGCGACGGGCCGGAGAGCTCGGCGAGCGGGCCCTCCTGGAGCTCCTGCTCGGCTTCGGCCTGATCGAACGGAAGCTTGCCGAGCTCCATGTAACAGGCGGCCGCGAAGGCGACGCCGGCGAGGATAACGGCGACGACGCTCGAGACGTTGCCCGTAACGATGTGCTGACCCATGGTCGCAATGTCCGTGGAGCCGCACACGATGGCGACGGTGAACAGCGCGATGAGCATGGACGGCTCGATGAGCACGCTCATGAGGAGCTCGCGGATACCGCCGAAGCCCGCGTAGGCGTTGGAGGAATCCACGCCGGACAGCGCGAAGAAGAAGCGGGACAGCGCGAGCGCGTACATGATGGTGATGGCGTCACCAAAGACCGGGATGGGGCTTTGTGCCGTAAAGAGCGGCAGGCCCATCGCGAGCATAAAGGCGACGGCGAAGAACAGCGGCGGCATGATGCGCAGCACGAAGCTCGAGTCGGAACTCACGGACTCGGGACGCGCCATGAGCTTCGCGAGGTCCCGGTAATCCTGAAGGATGGACGGACCGCGGCGATTGTGCATCTTCGCGCGAATCACACGGGCGAGGCCGGAGAAGAAGGGCGCGACCAGCATGACCACGAGGCCCTGCGCCATCGCAAGAACGATGTTCATAATATCCTCTCCCCTCTCTAGACCATGACCACGGCGAGCACGAGGAAGACCACGAGCGCCGCGACGATGTAGCAGATGTATACGGAGTAGTTGCCGCCCTCGATCTTGGAGGCGAGGCCGGCCAGCTTGTCGGCACCCTCGCTCGGTGCATCGACCAGGAAACGGTCGGGCAGGGGCTCGACGCCCTGGGCGACACCGGTGAGCTTCTGGAACACGTGCGCGATGGACCAGCAGATCTTGGTGCATACCTCGCGCAGGGTGTAGAGCGGGCCCATGAAGAGTTCGACGTCGGACGCGAAGCTCGTGGCGACGACGGGCATGTGCTCGTTGGGCTCGTAGCCGCACGCCCAAGGGTCGGTCTTCTTAGCGGGGGCCTTGGCGCCGAGGCAGGACCTCAACGCGAACGCGAGGCCGGTGAGGACCACGAGCGCGATGGCGATCGCGGGGGTGGAGGTGGCGGCACCGGAAATCTCGTTCACGAGAGACACGCCCGAGGTGGCTGTGACGGCGGAGCCGGCAAGCACGCTCTGGGCGACGTCGCCCAGAACCGGGGCGATGACCGGGGAGCCGATTCCCAGTACCACGCAGATGGCCGCGAGGAGCATCTGCGAGAACAACATCGGAGCCGGGGACTCCTTGGCGTTCGCGGCCTCCTGGGAACGAGGGCTGCTCGCGAACGAGACGCCGTAGGCCTTCACGAAGCACGTGACGGCCAGGGCACCGGTGATGGCGAGGGCGGCCGCGGAGGCGACGGCGAACACCATGACGACCGGGTCGGAGAGCGTCGAGATGTTGAACAGGGACTGGTAGGTGAACCACTCGGAAACGAAGCCGTTGAGCGGCGGGATGGCCGAGATGGCAAGGGCACCGATGAGGAAGCAGACGGCCGTGACCGGCATGCGGCGGAACAGACCGCCCATCTTCTCCATGTTGCGCGTACCCGTGGCATAGAGCAGGGAGCCCGCGCCGAGGAACAGCTCGCCCTTGAACATGGCGTGGTTGAGCGTGTGGTAGAGGGCGGCCATGAGCGCGATCGTCGCGATGACGTCGTTGCCCAGGGCGTGCGCCGTCATGGACGCGCCGACACCGAGCAAGATGATGCCGATGTTCTCGACGGAGTGATAGGCAAGCAGGCGCTTGATGTCGTGCTCGTGGAGGGCGTAGACGACACCCAGGACCGACGAGATGGATCCGAAGACCAGGACCATGAGGCCCCACCAGAGCTGGACGCCCGAACCCGCGAGCAGGTCGAGACCGACCTTGAGGATTCCCAGGATGCCGATCTTGATCATGCCGCCGGACATGAGGGCGGACACGTTGGACGGCGCCTCGGGGTGCGCCTGGGGCAGCCAGGAGTGCAGCGGAATGATACCGGCCTTCGCGCCAAATCCGAAGAACGCGAGGACGAAGCACGCGGAGGAGACGGCGGGTCCAAAGTCATGCGTACGGAAATCACTGAAGCTGAAGGAACCGCCCACGCCGTTGGTCATGAGCAGGAAGCTCGCCATGATGAGAACGAA
>CABSUD010000002.1:0-21702 GCA_902480795.1 uncultured Collinsella sp.
AGATTTTGATTAATCCAGCTCAGGCTACTAAAAACAACGCTGCCAAGCGTAATATGTGCCTTGGTATGGGTGTCATCGTTGCCGTGCAAACCGGCGAGGATGAGATTTCGAAGCTTGAGATTCCGGTGACCGCGGGCGAAGTCAAGCGAGACTCCGGCCTATATCGGTCGTATCGGAACGTTGCGGAGCAGATCAAAGAAGCCTTCGACGCCATGGGGCGTCCGGAGCAATGATGCCTGCAGCATCAAGCGGTTGAGGAGCCGTGCCCATGCCGAGTGAACCATATGCGATTCCGCCCAAAGATTGCGCCTTTGAGGGCATTCTTTGGTATATCAATCATTATGACCTGCAGGGTGGCGACCGGCTGCCCGCCGAGCGTGTGCTCTGTGAAGAGCTGGGCGTGTCGCGCACGGCGTTGCGTGCTGCGATCGCGCGCCTTATTTCGTGCGGAACTTTGGAAAGCCGCCGCGGTTCGGGCACCTATGTGTGTCCTCCCAAACCGCTGAACATCTTTCAGGAAACATGGAACTATACGCAGGCGGTGGAGAGGGTTGGCTCAAAGTCGACCGCACGCCTGGTTTGGTCCAAGGTCGTGTACGCCGATATCGATCTGGCCCAAAAGGCCCAGATCGACCTGGGCATGCCGCTTTTCTGCATTCGACGTGTGCGCGTGGTTAATGGTTCCCCGGCGTCGATTGAGACGGCCCACGTCAATCTGTCTTTGTGCCCCTCGCTTCCCGATCACGATTTTGAGCAGGAAAGCCTCTACGACGTTTTGCTCAAAGAAGGGAATGTCCATGTGACGCACGGCAAGGAGCATATTTCCATCAGCCGTCTGAACGCCGACGAGGCCAAGTTGCTGGGTGCTCAGGAGGGCACGCCGGTGTTTTACAAGGCTTCGCACGAGCGTGACGAGAACGATGGCTTTGTCGAGTATTGCAAGTCCGTGATTCTGCCGACCAAGTATCGTTTTGCCGATAACGGCGAGGCAGACGGCGTTGCGACGAAGGTAGGTGCCGAATGGCTGATGCAGTAGAAGACTTGCCGGTTTACAAACAAATTCGCCGCTGCATTGCGGAGCGAATCGAGCGCGGCGACTACCCGACGGGCTCGATGATTCCGTCCGAAAACGAGCTGGCCGAGGAGTTTGGCACGACGCGCCTGACAATCCGAAGTGCCATGGACGAGCTGGTCAAAAGTGGCCAGATTCGTCGCGTGCAGGGCAAGGGCGCCTTTGTGGGACACAAGTGGTTTGACGAGCACGAACGCAAGGGCGGCTTCCGTCAGTCGGTTCTGGCGTCGGGCGCGACGCCGTCGGTGCGCATTCTGGCGCGCTCCAAACGCTACGCCGGCCCGTATTACGCCGACCTGTTTGGCATCGCCGAGGACGATCTGCTTTACTCGGTGCGCCGTCTCAACTGCATTGATGGGGAGCCCGTGTCGATTGAGATGACGCTGATTCCGTGTCTGCTGTTTCCGGGCATCGAAGACGTGGACATTTCGGTCTTCAGCCTGTTCGAGACCTACGACATGTTGGGGCGCAAACCGGACAAGTCGATTGAGAAACTCGATATTGAAGCGCTGGGCGCACGCGATGCGAGTTTGCTCAATCTTGAGCCGGGCGACCTGGCGCTCGTACTGGAATGCATGACCTATGACTCGAGTGGGCAGGCGATCGAGCATGCCAAGTCTTTTAACCGCGGTGATGCCGGCGGATATACCTACAACTATTAGCGTCTAGAGCATCCTCGTGCACGGCGGGGTGCTCATTTTTTTACGGACATGTGTCGCATGACCGATGAACGGCAAAAACTGACCGTCTACCGAGAGGG
Source organism: uncultured Collinsella sp. (assembly GCA_902480795.1). Lineage (GTDB taxonomy): Bacteria > Actinomycetota > Coriobacteriia > Coriobacteriales > Coriobacteriaceae > Collinsella. The sequence continues at coordinate 1,833 of CABSUD010000002.1, forward strand.
GAGGATGAAATCAAAAAATCGGTATTAAAAACGGCTAACCTGTAATCGTTCACTGGTATTAAGAACCTTTGAATTGTTGAGCTTGGGGCCAAGATGTCCACAAGGTTAAGCGGCGAGACGGGGCGGCAAGCCTGTCCATTCCGTGCGACAATTCAAACTGCTCGTGAAAGGAGCGGGAATGAAGGAGACCGAGAAGATCGAGATCATGCACTTCGACCAGGAGGGCTACCTCGAGGACGGCAGGAACGTCTACGAGGCCGGCAAGAAGATGACCGCCCTGGCCGACCGCGTGCACGAGGAGGGCTACGACGCCGTCTTCCTGATGGGCGTCGGCGGCACCTGGGACGAGTTCATGCAGCTCGAGTACCTCATGAACAAGTTCGGCGACCGCGACCTCGAGGTCTACCTGATCCACGCCGCCGAGTGGAACGTCATGGGCCACAAGCGCATGACCGACAGGTCCGTCGTGCTGACCGCCTCCGAGTCCGGCACCACCCCCGAGGTGCTCGAGGCCGTCGGCAAGATGAGGGAGATGGGCGTGCGCGTCTTCGCCATGACCAACCCCGAGGGCAAGATCGGGCAGGCCGTGGGCGCCGAGAACTGCGTCATGATGGCCTCCGACCACGGCGCCGGCGGCTGCGAGAAGGGCTACTACCTCGCCGACTGCTTCGGCCTGCGCCTGCTCAACCGCCGCGGCTGCTTCCCCAAGTTCGACCTGTTCATCGAGCAGACGAAGGACGTCTGGAAGGACATGCTCGACATCCGCAAGCGCTTCGAGCCGCGCGCCGAGGAGCTCGCCAGGAAGTACGCGCTGGCCGACTACACCATGTTCATCGGCTCGGGCGCGCTGTGGGGCGAGACCATCCTGTACTCCATGTGCCTGCTCGAGGAGATGCAGTGGAAGCGCATCCGCCACATCACCTCGCACGACTTCTTCCACGGCACGCTCGAGCTGCTCGAGCCCGGCGTCCCGGTGTTCCTGTTCATGGGAGAGGACGAGTGCCGCGCCCTCGACGAGCGCGTCCGCGCCTTCCTCACCAGCGGCGTGACCGGCGACGAGGACTACGTCATCATCGACACCGCCGAGTACGCGATCCCGGGCCTGGACGACGACTTCCGCGTCATCGTGTCGCCGTGGATCCTGTCCGTGCTGACCACCGACCGCCTCGCGCGCAACTACGAGCTGGTCACCAAGCACAACCTCAAGTACCGCCGCTACTACCACCAGTTCGACTACTAATTTCATTTGGGGGAAACCGCAATGAGGCAATACATCTTCGCCAGCCACGCGCATTTTGCGACCGGCATCAAGGAGAGCACCGAGCTGCTCTCGGGCGCGCGCGATAACGTCCACGACCTGTCGATGTTTGTCGACGGCCGCACCGACGTCGCCGAGGAGGCCGCCAAGCTCCTGGCGACCTTCGACCCCGCCGACGACGTAATCGTGTGCACCGACCTGTTTGGCGGCAGCGTCAACAACGAGTTCACCAAGATCGTCCAGACGCGCCCCAACACCTACCTGGTTGCCAACATGAATCTGCCGCTGCTGATCCAGCTGCTCTTTTCGGACCAGGAGGCTCCCGCCGATCAGGTTATCCGCGAGATCCTCGCGGCTGACGACACGCGCGTCAAGTTTGTCAACGACCTGCTGACCGATGCGGATGACGAGGAAGAGTTCTAGTCACCGCCTGCTATTAATGGGGCCGGGTTTCCGGCATGAGACCTTTGGGGGTCAATCATGATTCAACTGCTTCGCGTCGACCATCGTCTGCTTCATGGCCAGGTGGCCGTCTCTTGGGTCCAGGGCTTGGGCTCTGACTGCATCTTCTGCGTTGGCGACAAGGTTGCCAACGATCCCGTCTGGAAGACTACGCTCAAGATGGGAAAGCCGGCCAACGTCAAGCTCGTCATCAAGGACATGGAGCACGCCATCGAGGCCATCAACTCCGGTGTTACCGATAAGTACAAGATGATCATCTGCGTCGCCAGCATCGCCGAGGCCAAGCAGCTTGTCGACGGCTGCCCGCAGATCACCTCCATCAACCTGGGCAACACCAAGTCCAAGGACGAGCAGCGTCCCGATGCCCGTAAGATCTCCCGCCAGATCTTTGTGACTGCTGCCGAGGAAGAGGACATTCGCGAGCTCGTCGGCCGCGGTGTCGAGGTCGAGATTCGCGCTCTGGCCGACGACCCCAAGGTCGATGCCCTAAGCGCCCTCTAATTGGGAACCACGGGCGGCGCGCACGGCGCCGCCCCTATTCGTGGGCGTACCGGATAAACGCTTTACCCGTTACCCCCATCTACCGTTCACCGGGAGTACACGCCCGTTGAGCGATTGGTATTAAATAGTTTTCTCATGACTATATAATTGGTATCAAATCATTTGCACCGGTTTAGGTGTTAACAGCACACCGGTACAAGCTGGATCTGTCTGGGCGATTGTCGGCATGGAAAAGGGCGCGCTGACAAGTCGGGAATCGCCGCGCGGATCCAAGAGGGATCAAAGGGAGGAACAATGCTTGTTCAAGCGATCCTCATCGGACTTATCGCTGCCTTCGGTAAGCTCGATTATCAGCTCGGTACGCTCTATGCGTTCCGCCCGATCGTTCTGTGCCCGCTCGTCGGCATAGTCCTCGGGGACCTGCAGTCCGGCCTCGCCATCGGTGCGAGCCTCGAGCTGCTCTTCATGGGTTCAATCTCCATCGGCGCTTACGTGCCGCCCGATGAGTGTATTGGCGGTGTGCTCGCCTGCGCCTTCGCTATTCAGCTGGGTCAGAGCACCGAGGCCGCTATCGCGCTCGCGATGCCCATCGCCACTCTGTGCCTGGCCATTAAGAACGTCGTCAATGCCGGTATGCCCCTTCTGGTCGACCGTGCCGACGTCTTTGCCAGCAAGGGTAACCTCAAGGGTATCTACGCTATGCACTGGATTATCGGTCTCGTGATTGTCGTCCTGGCCTTTATCCTGTGCTCGGTCTCCTTCTATCTGGGTGCCGACGCCGTTCAGGGCCTGCTCGACTTCATCCCGACGTTCGTCCTCGATGGCTTTGGCGTCGCAGCCAACATCCTGCCTGCCATGGGCTTCGCCATGCTCGGCCGTCTGGTGCTTACCAAGCAGCTCGTGCCGTTCTACTTCCTGGGCTTCCTGCTGTGCTCCTATGCCAACGTGCCCGTCCTCGGCGTCGCCCTGATCGCAATCATCATCGGCATCGACAAGTACGACCTGCTGGGCCTTGGTGGCGCCCAGTCCCAGCTTTCTGTGGAAGGGGATGAGGACGATGACTTCTAATTCCGAGAACCAGATTACTCGCTCCGACCTCATTAAGAGCGCCGTGAACACCGGCGCCCTGGGCATGGAATTCTCCTGGACCTACTACAAGCAGATGAACATTGCCTTCTGCCTGATGGTCGCCAACATGCTCAAGAAGATCTATGCCGGCCGTCCCGATGATTACGCCGAGGCCTTGCACCGTCACAGCGCATTCTTCAACATCACCCCGCAGCTCGCTCCCTTCGTGGGTGGCATCGCGATGGCCATGGAAGAAAAGGTCGCTCGTGGCGAGGTTGAGCCCGAGAGCGTCAACGACATCAAGGCCGCCCTCATGGGTCCGCTTTCCGGCCTGGGTGACTCCTTCTTCCTGTCCACCCTGCGCGTCGTCGCCGCTGCCGTGGGCATCAGCCTGTGCCAGGCCGGCAACGTCTTTGGCCCCATCGCCTTCCTGCTCGTCTACAACATCCCGGCGTTCCTGATTCGTATCTTTGGCGCTATCAAGGGTTATGAGCTAGGCATTGGCTTCCTCGACGAGGCTCAGAAGACCGGCCTGATGCAAAAGATCATGGCCTGCGTCGGCATTGTCGGCGTTATGGTCGTCGGCGCCATGAGCAAGGACATGTTCTGGGCTTCGTTGCCCATCGCCATCGGTCAGGGCGACTCCGCCCAAACTCTCCAGGACATCCTGGACGGCATCATGCCCGGTATGCTCGGTATGGCCGCCTTCTGGCTCTACTACTGGCTGCTCTCCAAGAAGATCAACCCGATGGTCCTGATCCTCTGCACCATGGTCGTGGGCATTATCGGCGCTTACTTTGGCGTGCTTGCCTAATATGTTCGAATCGCGCTTCCATCGCGTCTAACGGTTGCGTCGATCTTTGGGGGGCTTGTCGCATCTGCGGCGGCCCCCTGTTTTTTAAAACTCCGTACGAAAGGGGAGGGCTATGGTCGTACCCGAGCTTTCGCTCATGAACATCAACCATCGTTACTACAGCATCGAGACGTTTTTTAAGGCTGCAGGTGAGGCCGGCTATCGCAATATCGAGCTGTGGACCGGCTCGATGCACCTGTATGTGGATTGCCATGAGCACGATTCGGTGGATAAGATTCGCGATCTTGCCGCCCAATACGGTATCAAGATCGTGTGCGTGTGCCCCGAGCAGAACAACCCCAAGCCGTGGAACGTCGCGGTGCGCGGTGAGGCGGGCCAAAAACGCATCCTCTCGTACTTTAAGAATGTGATCGACGTTGCCGTTGAGTTGGGCGTGCCGCAGATTCTGGTGACGAGTGGTTGGGCCTATCTGGACGAGCCGGCTGAGGACGCCTGGGCCCGCAGCGTTGCCATGCTGCGCTCGGTGTGCGACTACGCCGATACGCGCGGTATTCGCGTCGCGCTCGAGGCCCTGCAGCCGTCGGAGTCCGTGTTGGTCAACACCGCACAGGATGTCGCGCGCATCCTCGAGGCGGTCGATCGTCCCAACCTGAAGGCCTGTATCGACTTTGGCGCCATGGAAGTTGCCGGCGACACGATCGACGGCTACTTTGAGGTTTTGGGCGACAAGATTGTTCACACCCACTTTGTGGATGTGGGCGGCGGCACGACGCATCTTGCCTGGGGCGACGGCGAGCGTGATATGCGTGCCGACCTCGAGGCACTCATGCGCCACGGCTATACAGGCTATGTCTCGGCCGAGACGTGTGATGGCCGCTACTATCAGGATCCGTCCAAGGCGACGACTCAGGTTATCGAGATGTATCGCCGTGTGACAGCGGAGATGGAAGCCGAATAACTAAACTGCGCGGTTGCGCCGGAAACGCTTGGGCGGGTCTGGCGCAACGCTTTTATAGCTGGCGAGTTGTGGGGAACCCGTTGGCAGTAGCGCTCGAAATAGACAACTATTGGCGTTGTAATACCACTCGGGCGAGGAAACCGACCGTTCGCCGCAAATCTCCGTGAGTTTGGATTGGTATTAAATAACAAGCAATCGTATGGCTATAATTGGTATCAGCAAGAAGCGCGATGTATAGAATTGCGCACATGTGATGGGAGGACACACATGAAGGAGACCGAGAAGATCGAGATCATGCACTTCGACCAGGAGGGCTACCTCGAGGACGGCAGGAACGTCTACGAGGCCGGCAAGAAGATGACCGCCCTGGCCGACCGCGTGCACGAGGAGGGCTACGACGCCGTCTTCCTGATGGGCGTCGGCGGCACCTGGGACGAGTTCATGCAGCTCGAGTACCTCATGAACAAGTTCGGCGACCGCGACCTCGAGGTCTACCTGATCCACGCCGCCGAGTGGAACGTCATGGGCCACAAGCGCATGACCGACAGGTCCGTCGTGCTGACCGCCTCCGAGTCCGGCACCACCCCCGAGGTGCTCGAGGCCGTCGGCAAGATGAGGGAGATGGGCGTGCGCGTCTTCGCCATGACCAACCCCGAGGGCAAGATCGGGCAGGCCGTGGGCGCCGAGAACTGCGTCATGATGGCCTCCGACCACGGCGCCGGCGGCTGCGAGAAGGGCTACTACCTCGCCGACTGCTTCGGCCTGCGCCTGCTCAACCGCCGCGGCTGCTTCCCCAAGTTCGACCTGTTCATCGAGCAGACGAAGGACGTCTGGAAGGACATGCTCGACATCCGCAAGCGCTTCGAGCCGCGCGCCGAGGAGCTCGCCAGGAAGTACGCGCTGGCCGACTACACCATGTTCATCGGCTCGGGCGCGCTGTGGGGCGAGACCATCCTGTACTCCATGTGCCTGCTCGAGGAGATGCAGTGGAAGCGCATCCGCCACATCACCTCGCACGACTTCTTCCACGGCACGCTCGAGCTGCTCGAGCCCGGCGTCCCGGTGTTCCTGTTCATGGGAGAGGACGAGTGCCGCGCCCTCGACGAGCGCGTCCGCGCCTTCCTCACCAGCGGCGTGACCGGCGACGAGGACTACGTCATCATCGACACCGCCGAGTACGCGATCCCGGGCCTGGACGACGACTTCCGCGTCATCGTGTCGCCGTGGATCCTGTCCGTGCTGACCACCGACCGCCTCGCGCGCAACTACGAGCTGGTCACCAAGCACAACCTCAAGTACCGCCGCTACTACCACCAGTTCGACTACTAAGAGCTGGTCACGGGTCCGATATCTTGGCTGGTTGATATCTCGACCCTGCACAAGGGCGTCCGCATTTGCGCGGGCGCCCTTTTTGCGTTGAGACAAGAGACTGCTGCTAACCGCTCGCCCTATGTTTCCAAATGAATACGCTATGAGCGGTTGCGGCGGATTTTCCCCGCAAGCACTCTAGTATGCTAAAGTACCCAGAAGACTGGCGGAGCTATGCCGGTCTTTTGCTCTATATGAAACACAGCATGAGGAGGCTCACCAGATGACGGCCACACCGTGGGGATTCCGGGACATATTGCCCGAGGAGGCTCAGGCGCGCGAGGAGATCGCATATACGGTGAAGGGCTGCTTTAGGGAGCATCATTACCTGCCGGTCGAGACGCCACTGCTCGAGGACAAGGGTTCGCTCGAGGAGGGCGGCCGCATTGCGGACACGCCGTTTAAGCTCTTTGACGATGATGGCCGCCTGCTGGTGGTCCGTCCCGACAACACATTGCCGATCGTGCGCTTGGTTTCGACCCGCATGCGCGCGGCCGACCTGCCCCTACGCCTTCGCTACGAGGCGCCGGTGGTTCGCGAGTGCCAGCGCAATGCCGGTGGCTCGCGTCAGTTTACACAGCTGGGCTTTGAGCTTATCGGTGCGGGCGATACCGCGGGCGATGTCGAGATCGTCTCGCTCGTGGCCGAGGCCGTGCGTAAGCTGGCACTGCCCGATGCGCGCATTATCGCAGGTAGCGTGCGTCCGTTTAAGGAACTGCTCGCGGCGTGCGAGGATCGCGAGCTGGCCGCTGAGGCCCTGCGCTGCGTGCACGCCAACGACTTCGTGGGCCTCGATGCCCGCGTGGCGGCAAGCACCGAGTCCGATGCCGTCAAGGCCGCCATTAGCGAGCTGCCGCGTCTGCACGGCGGTGCCGAGGTGCTCGACCGCGTGGACGCGCTGCTGGAGGCTGCCGGTATCGTCGCGCCGCTGACGCGCGAGCTGCGTGCCCTGGTTGAGGGCCTGGCACCCGAGGACGCCCAGGTGCTGTCGTTCGACTTCTCTATCATGAACTCTTTCGATTACTACACGGGCCTGGTCTTTAAGGCCTATGCCGGCGGACTGCCCGATCCGGTCGGTTCGGGCGGACGCTATGACTCCATCTTCACCGGCGCGTTTGGCGACGGTATCGAGGTGCCGGCGGCGGGCTTCGCCTTTTCGCTCGAGCGCCTGGAGGCCGCGCGCACCTCGGCCGAGGATGCCGCTTCCGATGGCGATCACGCCGCGGGCCGTGGCGCCGAGGGTCCGCTGCGCATTGCCGTACCCAAGGGCTCGCTCAAGGCCGACACGCTCGACGTGCTTGAGTCCGCGGGCTTGGATGTCTCTGAGCTGCGCGATCCCGGTCGTCATCTCATCGTGCGCGGTCGCGACACGCGTGCCGGCGAGGGCGCGGTCGGCGATATCGAGTTTGTCATCGTGCGTCCCAGCGATGCGCCTGCCTTTGTGGGTTGCGGCGGTGCCGATTGCGGCATCTGCGGCTGGGACTCGCTCATCGAGGCAGACCTCAACTTGCTGCAGCTGGTCGACCTGGGCTATGGCCTGTGCACCTTTATCGAGGCGGAGCCCGCGTGGCGCGCCGGCCAGGCCGAGCGCAACTATGCCCGTCGCGGGTCGCTTCGCGTGGCCACCAAGTACCCGCGCATCGCGAGTGCCTGGTATGCCGAGCGCGGCGTGAACGCCGACATCGTTTCGCTTCACGGTAACATCGAGCTGGGTCCCATTGTCGGTATGACCGACCGTATCGTGGACATTACCGCCACGGGTGCCACGCTGCGCGACAACGACCTGGTTATTACCGGTCGCATTATGGACTGCACGGCGCGATTCTTCGTCAACCCGGGTGCCGCGCGCCTGGACCCGCGCGTGCGCAACTTGGCCGATCGCCTGGCGGCGGCCGTGAAGGACAAGCATTTTGAGCCCGTCGCGGGCTCGGCACAATAGCGCGAGCGCGCACGGGCGCCCCAATGTCTGGGCTGCGGGCCGACTGGCGCCGCTGCCCAGTCGCTCGTTTTTCGAACACAACATCGACCGATAGGGGATACCGATATGAAGACCATCAAGCTTGCTCTCGGTGAGCGCCTCGTTACCAACCAGCTCAACCGCAAGGGTGTGCTGCCGCAAAACATCGTCGACGCCGCCCGCGATATCGTGGCCGACGTGCGCGCCAACGGCGATGCCGCGGTGCGCGATTACTGTCAGCGTTTTGACGGTGTTGAGCTGCAGAGCTTCCGTCTGCCGCAAGAGCAGATCGATGCCGCGCTCGAAGGCCTCGATCCCGCTTTTGCCGCGGCGCTCGAAAAGGCTGCACGCCAGATTCGTGAGTTCCACCAGCGCGAGGTCGAGCAGAGCTGGTTTACCACGCGTGCGGACGGCACGATGCTCGGCGTTAAGGTGACCCCGCTCGCGGCGGCCGGCATCTACGTGCCGGGCGGTCGCGCGCAGTATCCCTCCACGGTGCTCATGAATGCCATTCCCGCCAAGGTTGCCGGCGTCAAGCGCGTGGTCATGGTGACCCCGCCGCAAAAGGACGGTCTGATCAGCCCGTATACGCTTGCGGCAGCCAAGCTCGGTGGCGTGGACGAGATCTATATGGTGGGCGGCGCCCAGGCCGTGGCCGCGCTGGCGTACGGCACCGAGACCATTCCGCGCGTCGACAAGATCACCGGCCCGGGCAACGCCTTTGTCGCTGCGGCCAAGCAGATTGTCTCGGGCGACGTGGGAATCGACATGGTCGCTGGCCCCTCCGAGGTCTGCGTGCTGGCCGATGCCACAGCCAAGCCCATGGTGGTCGCGGCCGACCTGATGGCTCAGGCCGAGCACGACCCGCTGGCAGCCTGCTATCTGGTGACCTGCGACGAGCAGTTTGCGCGTGAGGTCGAGGCGGGTATCGACATTCTAGTGGCGCAGTCGCCGCGCGCCGAGATTACCCGTGCTTCGCTGGACAACGAGGGCACCATCGTGGTGGCTGCCGATATGGCCGCCGCCGTCGAGGCCGTGAACACCGTGGCGCCTGAGCACCTTGAGCTGCACTGCAAGGATGCTATGGGCCTGCTCGGCGGCATCCGCAACGCCGGCGCCATCTTTGTGGGCGCCTGGAGCTCCGAGCCGCTCGGCGATTACGTCGCCGGCCCCAACCATACGCTGCCGACCGGCGGCACCGCCATGTTCTCCAACCCGCTTTCGGTGGAGGAGTTTGTTAAACGCTCGAGCGTCATCTGCTATACGCCCGAGGGCCTGCTCTCCGACGCTCCCGCTACGCAGCGCCTGGCCGAGGCCGAGGGCCTGTGGGCGCACGCGCTTTCCGCCGCTCTGCGTCGCCGCATGTTGGAGCAAGGCGAAGATGCCGTGAGCGCCGCGTCGCTGGCCGCGGCCGACCTGACTAAGGTTGCCTGGCCGGGCGACGCCGTGGCGACGGTCGCCGAGGGCGTGGACCTGGCGGCTGCGGGCGGTGCCGTTGGCGCGGTCGTCGAGGAGGCCTAATATGGCCGAACTCACGCCGCGCATGAAGGAGCTCGTCCAGCCCTACTTGGCCGGTATTGAGCCCTACGATCCTAACTTTACGCCCACGCGCATCAACCTTTCGGCCAACGAGAACACCTATCCCGTGCCCGCCGGCGTGCGCGAGGCGGTCGACGCCGCCCTGGCTGCTACACCGCTCAACCGCTATCCCGATCCCATGTCCAACGACCTGCGCGACGAGCTTGCTGCCTGGCATGGCGTGACGCGCGAGGACATCTGCGTGGGAAACGGCGGCGACGAGCTGCTCTATAACTATCTGCTGGCGTTTGGCGGCGCGGGGAGGACTTTGCTCAACTGCCCACCGTGCTTTAGCGAGTACGCGTTCTTTGCGTCTCTGTGCCAGACCGAGGTGCGCGACGTGTGGCGTGATCCGGCGAGCTTTGAGCTCGACCAAGCTGCTGTGCTCGCGGCCGCGCCCGAGTGCAACCTGGCAATCGTGACCTCGCCCAACAATCCCACGGGTGATGTGGCGCCGCTCGACTTTGTCGCGGCCCTGTGCGATGCATGCCCCGGCATGGTGATGGTCGACGAGGCTTATGTTGAGTTTGCCGACGATTCGTTTGGCGCGGCAACCACGGCGCAGGGGCTTATTGCCGAGCATCCCAACCTGGTGATTCTGCATACGCTGTCCAAGGCGTTTGGCGCCGCCGGCACGCGTCTGGGCTACGTGATCGCGGCGCCCGAGGTTATCGAGGTGTTCGCGGCGATTCGCCAGATCTATTCGGTCAACGTGCTGAGCCAGGCGGCGGCACTTGCCTGCGTGCGTGCCCGTGATGCCTATGCGCCCGTGGTGGCGCAGGTCGCATCCGAACGCGAGCGCGAGCTAGCCGTTCTGCATGCGATGGCTGCCGAGGGCTTGCCCGTGGAGGCATGGCCGAGCGCGGCGAACTTTGTGCTCGTACGCACGCCACATGCCACGCGCGTGCGCGAGCGTCTGCGCGACGAGTATTCGATTTTGGTGCGCGACTTTAGCTATGCGCCGGGCCTTGCGGACTGCCTGCGCATCACCGTAGGCACGCCGCAGGAAAACGATGAGGTGCTGGCTGCGTTTGCCGCGCTGGTGAAGGAGGAGATGTAGATGGGCCGCTATGCCGAGGTAACCCGTAAGACGGGGGAAACCGATATTGTCGTAAAGCTCGACCTGGATGGAACCGGTACGTGCGATATCTCGACCGGCGTGCCGTTTTTCGACCACATGCTCAACGCCTTTGGCCGCCATGGTTTGTTTGATTTGACGGTGCACGCGGTGGGCGACGTTGAGGTCGACGCGCACCACACCGTCGAGGATACGGGCATTGTGCTGGGCGAGGCGTTCTGCCAGGCGCTGGGTGACAAGGCGGGCATTACGCGCTTTGCCGACGCGGCGATTGCCATGGACGAGACGCTCGTGATGGCCGCCGTGGATATCTCGGGCCGCGGGCAGGCCTATTGCGAGCTGCCCGTGCCGACCGAGCGCGTGGGCAGCTTTGATACCGAGCTGGCCGTCGAGTTCTTCTACACCTTTGCGCGCGATGCCAAGCTCACGCTGCACGTGCGCGAGCTGGCGGGCGGCAACTCGCATCACATTATCGAGGCCGCCTTTAAGGCCGTGGGCCGCACGATGCGTCGCGCCTGCGAGCTCGATCCCTGCGTGCAGGGCATCCCCAGCACCAAGGGCTCACTGTAACCGCCACAAAGGCAAAAACCACCACAAAGGGGACAGGCACCTTTGTGGTGGTTTTGGATGATGAGATAAGGGAGGGTCGCGTGGGCGAACCGAAGGTCGTGGTGGTCGACTACCACAAGGGCAACTTGTCGAGCGTCGTGCGCGGGCTTGCACGCGCCGGTGCCGCCGCCTGCACGTCGGACGATCCGGAGCAGATCCGCCGCGCCGACGGCCTGGTCATTCCGGGCGTGGGCGCGTTCTATGACGCGATCGCCTTTATGCGCCAGAGCGGCGAGGCGGACGCGGTACTCGATGCCATCGCCGCGGGAACTCCGTTGCTCGGCATCTGCCTGGGCCTTCAGCTATTTTTTGAGCGCGGCAACGAGGGCGTGCCCGCGGACGAAGGCGCGGTCGCCGACGGTAACGCCTCCGAGCAGGTTGGCGGTCCCTGGGTCGATGGCCTGGGTATTATGCGCGGTTCGTGCACGCGCCTGGAGTCGAGCCGCCTGAAGGTGCCGCACGTGGGCTGGGACCAGGTGCACATGACGCCCGCCGGCGCGGCCGATCCGTTGCTCGCCGGTTTTGCCGAGGGTGCCAACATGTACTTCACCCACAGCTATGCGGTGGCCGACGACGCCGATGCCGCCGATGTGCTGGCACGCACGCACTATACGCGGAGTTTCCCGTGCATCGTGCGTCACGGCAACGTGTGGGGCTGCCAGTTCCATCCCGAGAAATCCTCCGCGCTGGGTCAGCGCATCCTTAAGAACTTCGTCAACATCGTCGAGGAGGCCGGCCGATGATCCTGTTTCCCGCAATCGATCTGATCGGCGGCAAGGTCGTGCGCCTGGAGCGCGGCGACCGCAGCCGCTGCAAGGTATATTCCGACGACCCTGTGGCCGTCGCCCGCTCGTTTGCCGAGCAGGGCGCGAGCTGGGTGCACGTCGTAAACCTGTCCGCTGCCTTCGGCGAGGACGAGGACGCATGCGCTGCCAACTCGGCGGCGATCAAGGCCATCTGCGGCGTCGACGGTCTGTCCGTAGACGTGGGCGGCGGTGTTCGCTCGCTTGCGCGCATCGACGAGCTGGCCGGCTATGGTGCTCGCCGCATCGCACTAGGCACGGTGCTCGTGACCGAGCCGGGTTTTGCCGAGGTAGCGGCCCAAGGCTTTGGCGAGCTGTTGGTGGCAGATATTGCCGCGCGCGACGGCCAGGTCAAGGTGAACGGCTGGCGCGACGGCGCGGGTGTGGCGCTCGACGATGCGGTGGCGCAGCTCACCGAGCTGGGCTTTAAGCATCTGGTGTATACCGACATCGCGCGTGATGGCATGCAGACGGGCATCGACGTGGCGGCATATCGCCATGTGGCCGAGGTCGCGGGCTTTCCCGTCGTGGCGTCGGGTGGTATCTCGACGCTCGACGACATCCGCGCGCTGGCCGCGGTGGGCGAGGATACCATCGAGGGTGCCATTACCGGTCGTGCGCTCTACGAGGGCAACTTTACGCTGGTTCAGGCGTTGGCCGCCGCCCGAGGGGAGGAGTAGCCCATGCTTACCAAACGCGTGATTCCCTGTCTGGACGTCAAGGACGGCCGTGTGGTCAAGGGCGTCAACTTTGTGAGCTTGCGCGATGCGGGCGATCCGGTGGAGCTGGCGCGCGCCTACGACCGCGAGGGTGCGGACGAGGTTGTATTCCTGGACATTACCGCCACGAGTGATAACCGTGCGACGACTATCGAGATGGCGGCGCATGCGGCCGAGGAGCTGGCCATTCCCTATACCGTGGGCGGCGGCTTTCGCGACCTGGCGGGCATGCGCACCATGGTGGCAGCCGGTGCCGACAAGGTGTCGCTTAACTCTGCCGCTGTGCGCGATCCGTCGCTGATCAGCCAGGCCGCCGCGGCGTTTGGCAGCCAGGCCGTGGTCGTGGCGATCGATGCCAAGCGCGTCGGCTTGCCTGGCGCATCCGGTGCCGACAAGTGGGAGGTCTTTACCGCAGGAGGCCGTAACGCCACGGGTATCGACGCGGTGGCGTGGGCCGAGGAAGCGGCTCGTCGCGGCGCCGGTGAGATCTTGCTCACCAGCATGGATCGCGACGGCACCAAGGCTGGCTTTGACCTGGCACTCACCCGCGCCGTGGCGCGCGCGGTGTCGATTCCGGTGATTGCGAGCGGCGGCGTGGGCACACTCGAGCATTTTGCCGAGGGCGTGATCGAGGGCGAGGCCGATGCCGTGCTGGCGGCGAGCGTCTTTCACTTTGGGACGTTCAGCATTCGCGAAGTCAAAGAGTATATGGCCTCTCAGGGTATTCCTGTGAGGCTGGACTTCTAATGCTGCGGCTTGCCCAGGCACCCGACCTTCCGGCTCCAACCCTCCTCGCGTACTTAAGTACGCGTCGTCGGGCTTGTCGCTCGGAATCTCGGGCACCTGGACAACCCTCGCCGACCTGTGGGATTTCGTTTGTTGCTTGGGAGAAATGATGACTGAGGTAATAGAAGCGTCTGATCTTACGTACGACGCCCGTGGGTTGATTCCTTGTGTGGTTCAGCAGTATGACACCGGCGAGGTGCTTATGGTTGCCTGGATGAACGAGGAGTCGGTGGGGCTGACGCTCAAGACCGGCACCACGTGGTTTTGGAGCCGCAGCCGCCAGGAGCTCTGGAACAAGGGCGCGACGAGCGGCAACATGCAGGCGGTCAAGGAGCTTTGGGCCGACTGCGATAGCGATACGCTGCTGGTCAAGGTCGACTCGCCGGGCCCGGCCTGCCATACCGGTAACCGTACCTGCTTCTTTAAGAAACTCGCGTAGGGCGGGCGCTCGACTAGGCGCTTGGCCAACCAGAAAGGAATGAACCATGGGTGTGCGCACCGCAAACGTTCAGGATGGAAATATCGGCGAGACGCTGACGGGGCTGGCCGAGGTGATTCACGGTCGTCGCGATGCGTCGCCACAGGAGAGCTACACCGCTCGTCTGTTGACCGACGTCGAGGACGAGCTGCTCAAGAAGCTTGCCGAGGAGGCAAGCGAGGTGATCATGGCCTGCAAGGATAACGATCACGATCACATCCGCTACGAGGCCGGCGACCTGATCTATCACCTACTCGTGACGCTCGAGCGCTACGGCATTACCCTCGACGAGCTGGCCGGCGAACTCAACGCCCGCCGCCACTAGTCGTTTGGGACAGTCTTTGTTGGTGTAACGGGGTCATGGAAGTTGCGGTGAAATAGGGACTGTTTAAGCGCTTCATCAGGCAAAACAATCCCTATTCCACCGCAACTTATGAAGGGATGGCTAGTCGAGGGGTGTGGATTCCCATTCTCCGGTGAGGTGGGGGATGTCGAAGGTTCGATAACCGCAGTCGTAGGAGTGGGCCTGAGCCTCGCGGATGTTCCAGCAAATATCGCAGGCGCGGTGCGCGTCCGAGCCAAAGGTGATGGGTACCTCGGCGTGGGCGAAGCAACGCAACAGCCCCGTCGAGGGGTAATAGTCGTCGAGGCCCTTGCGCGGTGCGGCGGTCGAGACCT
Source organism: uncultured Collinsella sp. (assembly GCA_902480795.1). GTDB lineage: Bacteria > Actinomycetota > Coriobacteriia > Coriobacteriales > Coriobacteriaceae > Collinsella. The sequence continues at coordinate 16,948 of CABSUD010000002.1, forward strand.
CAACGCGGCGGCCCGTATCGTGGGCGCATTCGGCCATCTGCTGCCAAAACGGTGCGGGATCAAAGTCGGGCGCAAAGCCTTCCTTCGAAAAGCGCATGACCAGGTCGGGGTGAGCCATCACATCAAAGTTGAACGGGCTCTCGCAGGCGCGGCACCAGTTGTCGACGTAGCGCTCCCACACGCCGTGTACCCCCAGGTTTTCCCAAACGTGCAGGTTGGTGTCGTCGTCGATCCAACCGCAAAGGGAATCGGGTGTATCGGGGCGAGCGACGTTTTCCGTTCCCGCCGTACCCGCGGCACCGGCCATGATATCTCCCGGGTCGCCAATCCAGTGCACGCTGCCCAGGCGCACGACGGCGCCTCGGGACCAGCGCCCAACCAAAGACTCGCAGCCCTCGTACCAATCGCATTCAAAGCCATAGATAAAGCTGAGCTCCGGCGCAATCTGCGCGGCGAGCTTGCGGGCGTCCTCAAAGGCCAGACGATGTGCCGGCAAGTCGCCCTCGACAACCTGCACCTCGCAGTTGGCATCCATGCTGGCGGGCAAGGTGAGGTGGTCGGTCGAGACCATGACCCGGCAGCCGGCGGCCGCGGCAGCGCGAACGTTGTCCTCAAACGAGGCATGTCCGTCCGAAAACGAGGTGTGGGTATGGCAATCGACCAGCGGGCAGGCAGACATGGCGACTCCTTTGCATTTGACGAATCCGCTCCATTGTAATGGTGCAGCTTTCAACACGCCGGGCACGCCGGAGCTCGAAATCGATTGGAAAGGCTGCGCGACGCGCGGTGCGGCCTCGCTTGCGCTCTCAAAACATGTACATCAGCCTCCAAAAGCTGCAGAAAATGACATGTTTGGAGGCTGATGTACATGTTTGGATAGGGGCGAGGGCGGCGACGGACGAAAGTCACACCTGTGCCACGTCCGTTGTGCTAGCGTTTGGGTGAACAAAACGAGCCCGCGCGGAAAGGATCCGGACCGTATGCCATGCGATAGCACATCCCCGCTGTCCCGCGAGACCGATGCACCCGAAACCATCGTCAAGCTGGAATGCGACATCGACGACGCGTCGCCCGAGGTGCTCGCCTACGCCGCTGACCGCCTGCGCAAGGCCGGCGCCCGCGAGGTGCATTGGTTGCCGCTTTACTGCAAAAAGGGCCGCCCCGGATGGCAGTTGCAGGTGATCTGCTCGCACGAGGATATCGAGCGCCTACAAACGATTATCTTTTTGGAGACCACGACCAACGCCGTTCGTCGCCAGGTGATGGAACGCGTCTGCCTGCCGCGCCGATTCGAGCAGGTGACAACGCCTTGGGGCGAGGTATCCGTTAAGGTGGCGACTCTGCCCGACGGCAGCGAGCGCGCAGCGCCCGAGTACGAGGACTGCGCCCGTCTCGCTCGCGAGCATAACGTGCCGCTCCAGCGCGTGATGCAGGCGGCGCAAGCCGCGGCACTGCGATTTGAGTAACGCGGCTGGTGGCGACATCCTGCGCCCAGCCATATCAACCCCATTCGAAAGGATCTCCCCATGAAATACCTCATCGCCTCCGACATCCATGGCTCGGCATATTGGACTGAGCGCCTGGTCGCCGCCATCGAATCCGAGCAGCCCGACCGCATCGTTCTGCTGGGTGACCTGCTCTACCACGGTCCGCGCAACGACCTGCCGCGCGATTACGCCCCCAAGCGCGTGATCCCGCTGCTCAACGCCCTGGCCGACCGCATCATCGCGGTGCGCGGCAACTGCGATGCCGAGGTCGATCAGATGGTGCTCGACTTCCCCGTCATGGCCGACTACGCCACGCTGTTCGACGAGACCGGCCGCGAGCTGTTCTTGACGCACGGCCATGTCTTTGGCGCCGGCATGCACAACAGCGTCGACCACGCGCCCGCGCTGCCCGAGGGCTCCGCGCTCGTCTACGGCCATACGCACATCAAGGTCAACGAGGAAAGCGCCGCGCACCCGGGCCTGTGGCTCTTCAACCCCGGTAGCGTGAGCATTCCCAAGGACGGTACGCACAGCTACGGCATCTACGAGGGCGGCGCGTTCCGCCACGTGATCCTGGAGGAGGAATAACCATGGCGCAGCACATGGCTCAGCAAAATGCCGAGGGCTCGCGCGATTTGTCCACGCTGGTCGACGCGTCGGCCGAGCTACAACATCTGGTGCAGACCGTCTGGCGCTTGCGTCAGCCCGACGGCTGCCCGTGGGACCGTGAGCAGACGCACCGCAGCATCGGCAAGAATATGATCGAGGAGGCCTACGAGGCACTCGACTGCATCGAGGCGGACGACGCAGTTCACCTACGCGAGGAGCTGGGCGACGTGCTCATGCAGGTCGTGCTGCATGCGCAGATCGCGGCGGATGCCGGCGAGTTTACGCTGGCCGACGTGGCGCGCGATATCGACGCCAAACTCATTCGCCGTCATCCGCACGTGTTTGGCGATGTGGATGCCGACAGCTCCGACGAGGTACTCAAGATTTGGGACGAGGTTAAGCTTGCCGAGAGGGCTGCCAAGGACAAGGCCGTGGCGGCAGGCGAGGCTGCGCCCGAGGGCCTGCTCGACGGCGTGCCCACACATCTGCCGGCGCTGATGCAGGCCCAGAAGGTGTCGCGCAAGGCAGCGGCGGTGGGCTTTGAGTGGGAGACGGTCCAGGACGTGTGGGACGAGGTTGCCGAGGAGCGTGCCGAGTTTGAGGCCGAGGCCCCTGGCTCGCCCGAGCGCGAAATGGAGTTTGGCGATCTGCTCTTTGCCCTGGTCAACGTCGCGCGTAAGGAGGGTATCGACGCCGAGAGCGCCCTGCGCGCGAGCACGGCCAAGTTTCGCCGTCGCTGGGCTGCGATGGAACAGATGGCGGCCGATGCCCACGTTGATCTTGCCGAGCTTTCGACCCATGGGCTCAACGACCTGTGGGACGCAGCAAAGGCAGAGGAGTAAGACTGCGGGAACGACGGGCTGACGCGCCTCATCGTTCCCGCTAAATTTTTCGAAAATCAAGTGTATCCCTCGGCTAACTTAGGGCATAATGCAAAAAGTGCGACATGGCTAACTTACGGAGGCGCACCGACGGTGCACGGTCAGCCGGTCGCTTGCATCCACTACGTTTCCAAGTGAGAGGGAGACAACATGAGCGATATTTTGGACGTCTACGGTCGTGAGGTTCTCGACAGCCGCGGCAATCCCCACCGTCGAGGTCGAGGTCGTGCTCGAGGACGGCAGCTTCGGCCGCGCGATGGTGCCTTCGGGCGCTTCGACTGGCGCCTTTGAGGCGTGCGAGCTGCGCGACGGCGACAAGGGCCGCTACCTGGGCAAGGGCGTCTTGCAGGCCGTCGAGCACGTCAACAACGAGTGTGCCAACGCCGTCGTGGGCCTCGACGCCTTCGACCAGCGCGCTGTCGATGCCGCGTTGATCGCTGCGGACGGTACGCCCAACAAGACCAAGCTCGGCGCCAACGCGATTCTGGGCGTGTCGCTGGCCGTTGCCCGCGCTGCGGCAGAGTCGGCGGGCCTGTCGCTGTACCAGTACCTGGGCGGCGTCAACGCTCACCTGCTGCCCACGCCCATGATGAACATCCTCAACGGCGGCGTGCATGCCGACAACAACGTTGACTTCCAGGAGTTCATGATCATGCCGGTGGGCGCCCCGAGTTTTGCCGAGGGCCTGCGTTGGTGCGCCGAGGTCTATCACACCCTCAAGGGTGTGCTGCACGAGGCCGGCCTGGGCGGCGGCGTGGGCGACGAGGGCGGCTTTGCCCCCAACCTTAAGACCAATGCCGAGCCGTTCGAGTACATCACCAAGGCCGTCGAGAAGGCTGGCTTTAAGCCCGGCGTCGACTTCATGTACGCCATGGACCCGGCCTCGACCGAGTTCTACAACGCCGAGACCGGCATGTACGAGCTCAAGGGCGAGGGCGTTGAGTACACGAGCGCCCAGATGGTCGATTACTGGGAGAAGCTCGTCGACACCTATCCCATCATCTCCATCGAGGACGGTATGGCCGAGGAGGACTGGGACGGCTGGGTCGAGCTCACCCGTCGCATTGGCAACAAGGTGCAGCTGGTGGGCGACGACCTGTTCGTCACCAACACCGAGCGCCTCAAGAAGGGCATCGAGTTGGGTGCCGCCAACGCGATCCTGGTCAAGGTCAACCAGATCGGCACGCTCACCGAGTCGCTCGAGGCCATCGAGACCGCCAAGGAGGCCGGTTACGCCTGCATCGTGAGCCACCGCTCCGGCGAGACCGAGGACTCCACGATCGCCGACCTGGTCGTGGGCGTCAACGCCGGCCAGATCAAGTCGGGCGCCCCGTGCCGCAGTGACCGTATCGCCAAGTACAACCAGCTCATCCGCATCGAGGACGAGCTCGAGGGCAGCGCGCGCTACGCCGGCAAGGCCGCGTTCTACAACATTCGCTAGGCACGCGGAGGTCGCGGGGGCGGGGAAGACTCGGATTTGCCTTGCTCCAGCCGGGCGCTGTTGAGCACCATTGTGCTCTGGGCCATATGACTCAGCGCCTTTTTTATGTCGAGCAAAGGCTGGCGAAGGCGGTGCGGGCGCTCGTGCTATAACTAAAGGACTTAGCGCAAACAAACCTCAACCGCACAAGGCGCACATGGATCAGATTTACGACAACAGGTACTATTCCGCCGGTTCGCGTGAGCCGTCGTCTCGTCGTGCGCGTACCGCGCAGCTTGGCGGGTCCGACTACGGCGGCGTCGATCACCGCGCACAGCGTCCGCCGAGTGCCTCACGC
>CABSUD010000003.1:0-19042 GCA_902480795.1 uncultured Collinsella sp.
GCGGTGTATCGATGCCATCGATGGCCTGGCGGATGTCAGCAAGGTCCATAGGGACCCCTTTCGTGAATGGTTGCCTGGGGTGGGTGGACTAAAGCTGTCCGGCGTCTTCTAGGAGGGCGTCCCAGATGGCCAGCGCTGCGGCTGCTTCGGCTACGGGGACGGCTCGGGGGACGATACAGGGATCGTGACGGCCGTGGACCGAGACCTCGGCATTTTCCATGGTGTCCATGTCTACGGTCTGCTGCTCGCGGCCAATGGAGGGCGTGGGCTTTACGGCCATGCGCCACATGACGGGTGCGCCGGTGGAGATGCCGCCTAGGATGCCGCCGGCATTATTTGACTCGACCTCGATCTTGCCGGTATCGGCATCGATGCGATACGGATCGTTGTTCTCGCTGCCGCGCATGGCGGCCACGGCAAAGCCCATGCCGAACTCCACGCCCTTCACGGCGGGAATGCCAAACGCGATTTGCGCGATGCGGTTCTCGATGCCGTCGAACATGGGGTCGCCGATGCCCGCGGGAAGCCCGTAAATGCCGCACTCCACGATGCCGCCGATGCTGTCGAGCTCGTCGCGCGCGGCCAGAATTTCCTCGCGCATGCGGCCGGCTGCGGCGGCGTCAATGCACGGCAGATCGTTCGTAAGGATCGCCTTGCGGTCGGCCTCGCGATAGACCATATCGTCCATCGGCAGGTCGGAGATGCCGCCGATTTGCGCGACGTGCGCCATGACCTGAATGCCGCGGGTCTCGAGTGCCTGCAGCGCAATGCCGCCGGCGATGCACAAGGGTGCCGTTAGGCGGCCGGAAAAATGCCCGCCACCAGCGACATCGTGCATGTTGTGATACTTCACGCGCGCAGGGAAGTCCGCATGTCCGGGACGGGGCTTGCGGCGCAGCTCGGAGTAATCCTTGGAGCGCGTGTTGGTGTTCTCGATAATCGCAGCGATGGGCGCGCCGGTGGTATGTCCATCGACTACACCGGCGATGATATGCGCGGCGTCGGCCTCGCGGCGTTTGGTCGCGGTCTCGTCGCGACCGGGGGCGCGACGGTCGAGGAAGGCCTGCAGCTTCTCCTGGTCCACGGCGATACCTGCCGGAATGCCATCGAGCGAGCAGCCGATAGCGGGGGAGTGCGACTGGCCGAAGATGCTTAAGTGCAAGACGTTGCCAAAGGTCGAGGACATGCTATTCCTCCTCGAGCGTGACCTTGCCGCCCAGTAGGCGGTAGTGGTCGAAGAAATCGGGATAGGACTTGTTGACGGCCTCGGCGCCGTGGATCACGACCTCGCCGGTGGCGCGGCTCGCGGCGATGGCGGCCATCATGGCGATGCGGTGGTCGTTGTGTGAATCGACCTCACCGCCGGTGAAGGCATCGACGCCCTTGATGATGAGGTCGTCGCCGGCAATACGCACCTGCGCGCCCAGCGCGGTGAGCTCGCGGGTGGTGGTGGCCAGGCGGTCGGATTCCTTGATACGCAGGCGGGCGCAATCGCGGATAAAGGTGCGGCCCTGTGCCAGCGAGGCCACGGCCGAGATAACGGGCACCAGGTCGGGAATGTCGTGGGCGCTCATCTCAAAGCCGGCGAGCTTGTCGGACTGCACGGTGGCGGCGTTGGTGGAGCGCACGATGCGGGCGCCAAAGCGCGAAAGCGCGGCAAGCACGTTGCGGTCGCCCTGTGCGGAGCTCAGGGACACGCCCTCGACGGTGATGGGGTCGGTGCCGATAGCGCCGGCGCACAGCCAAAAGGCAGCGTTGGACCAGTCACCCTCGACGGCCACGTTACCGGGCGTGCGGTACGAGCCGCTGCTTACGCGGAAGTTCGTGACCTCGGGCTGGCCGTCTTTGGACGGAATACGTTCGACGTTGACCTCGACGCCAAAGGCCTTCATGGCCTGGATCGTCAGGTTGATGTAGGGGCGGCTCTCGATGAGGCCCGTTACCTGCACGCAGGAGGGCTGGGCGAGCAACGGGGCTGCCAGCAGCAGGCCGGAGATATACTGCGAGCTTACGTTGCCCGGCAGCACAAAGGTGCCCGGGCGCATGCGTCCGCTCGTCTTGAGCGGAAAACCGCCCAGACCCTGTAGGTCGCAGCCGGCGGCGATGATCTCGTCCGAGAGCGGCGAGAGCGGGCGGGCGCCCAGGCGGCCCTGGCCCACGAAGGTGGCATCCGCACCCAGCGCGCAGGCGACGGGCAGCATAAAGCGCAGCGTGGAGCCGCTTTCGCCGCAGTCAAGCGTGCCGCCGGCAAGGGCCTTGAGCAGGCCAAACTCAACACTCTTCATGGTAGGGTGGACCTGGAAGCCGTCCTCGACGGTCTCGATGCGGGCGCCGAGTGCCGTAAGGCAACGCACCGTGGCCTCGATGTCGGCGCAGGTGGTGTTGCAGGTGACGTGTGTCTCGCCGTTGGCAAGCGCAGCGCAGATGATCAGGCGATGTGCCATCGACTTGGACGCGATGGCGGGAACGGTGCCCTTGAGCGGGGACGGGGTGATGCGGGCTAGCATGCGGATGCGTCTCCCTTCTGGCCGAGGCCCTCGGCAATGAGTTCGTGGAAAGTGGAAAGCGGCGTGCGGTCGATGCTGCAGCGGCCAATGCCGTGCGGAATCACCAGGTCGATGGTGTCGCCCGCGCGCTTCTTGTCGTGGAGCGCCTCGGCAAAGACGGCATCGGCGGAAAGCTCGCAGCGGGTCTTGAGGCCGTGGCGGGCGCAGAGTTCCTCAATACGACCGGGCAGTGCAGCATCGCAGACGCCGTGCAGGGCCGCGGCGCGCGTGATGATGCCCATGCCGATCGACACGCAGTTGCCGTGTCCGAGCTCAAAGTGCTCGCAGGCCTCGACGGCGTGTCCGGCGCTGTGTCCAAAGTTGAGGAGCTTGCGCTGGTTGATCTCGCGCTCGTCGGCAACGACCACGGCGCGCTTGATGTCGATATTGCGGGCGATGATGAGCGCTACGCGCGCCACATCGCGGTTGAGCAGCTCCAGCGTGAGCGGGGTCTTCTCCAGCTCGGCGAAAAGCTCCGGGTCGGCGATCACGGCGTGCTTGACGACCTCGCCGCAGCCGTCGGCGAACTGCTCGGGCGTGAGGGTGGCCAGGCACCCCACGTCGGCGATAACCACGCTCGGCTGCCAAAAGGCGCCGGCCAAGTTCTTGCCTGCAGCCAGGTCGATGGCGGTCTTGCCGCCCACCGACGAATCCACCATGGCGAGCAGGCTCGTCGGGATCTGCGCAAACTTGCAGCCGCGCATGTAGGTGGCGGCCACAAAGCCCGCCACGTCGCCCACGACGCCACCACCGAGCGCCACGATCACGTCGGAGCGCGAAAGCTCGTGCTCGGCCACAAACTCCAAAATGGCAACATAGGTTTCGGCGCGCTTATGGGCCTCGCCGGCCTCGAAGGTGCAGATGCTCACCTCGTAGCCTGACGCCTCCAGGCTCTGCTTAACGGGCATCTGGTAGAGCGGGCCGACGTTGGTGTCCGTCACGATGACGGCTTTGGTGCCGCCGGCAGTGGCGCGCACGAGCGGTCCCGCCTGCTCCAGCAAAAACGTGCCAACATGCACCTGGTAGGGGCGTGCGGTGTCGATATCGATGGTAATCGCCATAAGCTTCGGTCCTTTCGACCTGGCGTGATAGGTGGTCTAGTGGGAGGTCTCGTCGTCGAGCGCGCGCTTAATGCGGTCGCCCTCGGCAAGGAGATTCTCCAGATAGCGCTGGTCGCGGTCCTTGAGCGCACGGCTGTAGGCGCCGAGCGATTCGATCAGATGGTCGATCTCGTAGGCGAGCGCGTCTGCGTCGTCGATCATGAGCTCGGACCACATTTGCGGGTTGAGGTGCGCCACGCGGGTGAGATCGCGGTAGCTACCGGCCGAAAAGCCGTGGTGGACCTGGGCGGTGGGGCTTTTGACGTAGGCGTTGGATACCACGTGCGCAAGCTGGCTCGTGAAGGCGATGACGCGGTCGTGCTCGGCGGCGCTGGTCACGCTGAACTTGCCAAAGCCCAAGGGGCGCACCATCTCGCGCACCTGGCCCAAAAGCTCCAGTTTGAGCGCATCGTCCACCGCGGGCGGCACGAGCACGAGTGGCGCGCCCTGGAACAGGTCGGCGCGGGAGTGTGCGTAGCCCGAGTACTGCGTGCCCGCCATGGGGTGTGCGCCCACAAAGTAAAAGCCGTGCTCACGGGCAAGCTCAAAGGCACGTTCGCACACGATGCCCTTGACGCCCACGGTGTCGATCACCACGGGACCCATGATGGCCTCGGTGTCGGTGGCGTCGGCGAGGGCCTGGGCATGCGCCTCGAGCCACTCGATGCAGGCCTCGGGGTAGCAAGCCAGGACGATGATGTCGCATTCGCCGAGTGTCTCGTCGTTGAGCTCTCCGGCGACAGTGCCCATGCTGGCGGCCGTCATGACATCGTCATCGGGGTCCCAGGCCAGCACGCGGACGCCCGCCTGGGCATAGCCGCGGGCAAAGCTACCGCCGATGAGGCCAAGGCCGACGATACCGGCGCACTTGGGGCCGCCCTGGTTAACGCGCGCGTTTCTCACCGTACCCATGGGCTACTCCATGGTCTCTTGGCAGACGACCTCGCGGATGGCGCGAATGCGGCGCATGGTGTCGTCGAACTGGTCGGGGGTGAGGGCCTGAGCGCCGTCGGACCATGCGCGGCTGGGCTCGTCGTGGACCTCGATCTCCAGGCCGTTGGCGCCGCAGGCGGTCGCGGCGAGCGCCATGGGCTCAACGTAGCGGGTGTAGCCGGTGGCGTGGCTGGGGTCGGCGACGACGGGCAGGTGCGACAGGTGGTGCAGAACCGGCACGGCGTTGAGGTCGAAGGTATTGCGGGTGCGGGTCTCGAAGGTGCGGATACCGCGCTCGCACAGGATGACGTTGTCGTTGCCCTCGCTCATGATGTACTCGGCTGCCATAAGCAGCTCGTCGATCGTGCCGGACATGCCGCGCTTGAGCAGAATCGGGGTCTGGGTCTTGCCGACCTCCTTGAGCAGGGGGAAGTTCTGGGCGTTGCGGGCGCCGATCTGCATGACGTCAATCTTCTTGTCCAAGAAGACCTGCACGTCGCGTGGATCCATGATCTCGGTGACGATCGGCATGTCGAGCTCGGCAGACGCCTCGCACAGCAGGTCGAGGCCGGCGGGGCCCATGCCCTGGTAGGCGTAGGGGGAGGTGCGGGGCTTGTAGGCACCGCCGCGCAGCATCGTGGCGCCGGCGGCCTTCACGCGGCGTGCGATGCGGATGAGGTTCTCGCCCTCGACGGAGCAGGGACCGGCGATGACCTGGAACTGGTCGCCGCCGATCTTGACGCCGTGACCGCAGTCGATGACGGAGTCCTCGGGGTGGAACTTGCGGTTGGCGCGCTTGAACGGCTCGGAGACGCGCTGCACGCGCTCGACGACATCCATGGACTCGAGCAGGAACGGGTCGATCTTGGTCGTATCGCCCACCAGGCCGATAATCGTCTCATTCTCGCCGCGCGAGACATCGGTCTTCAGGCCCTTTTTCTCAATCCAGCTGACGATATGGCCGACGGCCTCGTCGCTGGCGCTCTGCTTTAAAATCGCAATCATGGTGTGCCTCTCACCTCGATGGATAACTTTTGCAAAAACGGCCCGCATCGCGAGCCGTGTATATATGGTGCATGAGAGTTTATACTATCTGACTCGCTTTTGCCTTCTAAAGTGGGCCGTTGCGCCGCGTCTTCCTCGGAATTGCAAAGCTTTTTCTTTTATTTTGATAGCCCGTGGTGCACTTGGGTATAATGCCAAACGTTGGCCCTATTAGCTCAGGGGATTAGAGCGTCTGCCTCCGGAGCAGAAGGCCGTTGGTTCGAATCCAACATGGGGCACTATCGAACGTAAGACCGTCCGAACCTCGCATGGTCCGGGCGGTTTTTCTTATACCGACGCGACGTGATGGGACGTGGTATGGCAGCAACGGATATCGAGCGCGGACTCTCGACCGCCGAGGTTGAGGAGCGCATCGCCGCCGGTAAGATCAACCGCAACATGGAGCTCAAGACCAAGTCGGTCAAAGAGCTCATCATCGAGAACCTCTGCACGTTGTTCAATTTGATCAACGTGATCTTGGCGTTCCTGGTCATTTTGACCGGTTCGTTTAAGAATCTGACGTTCCTGTTCGTGGTGTTCTTGAACACGGCAATTGGCGTCATTCAGTCCATGCGTTCCAAGCGGATGGTCGACAAGCTCACGCTGCTCACCTCTAAGAAGGCCATCGCGGTGCGCGACGGCGCCGAGGTGGAGCTCGACCTGGACCAGATCGTGCTCGACGACATCATCCGCTTGGGGCGCGGCGACCAGATTCCCGCCGACGCCGTGGTGGTGTCGGGCGAGGCGCTCGTGAACGAGAGCCTGCTGACGGGCGAGAGCGACCTCATTAAGAAACAGCCAGGCTCCGAGCTCATGAGCGGCAGCTTTATCGACTCGGGCCTGCTGCGCGCCCGCGTGATCCATGTCGGCGCCGACAACTACGTGGCCAAAATTAATAACGAGGCCAAGTACGTCAAAAAGGTTAATTCCGAGATCATGAACGCGCTGAACGCCATCGTGCGCTTTGCGAGCATCATCATGATCCCGCTCGGTTTGGCGTTGTTTGCCTCGAGTGTGAGCGAGCTGTGGGATGCCGCGGGAACCCCGGGCGATAGCGCGCTTTCGTGGTGCTTCTCCGAGCTGTTGGCCGGTCATGTGCCTTCGTCGGCGCTGCTGTCCACGGTGGGCGCCCTGCTGGGTATGATCCCGCAAGGCCTGGTGCTGCTGACTTCGTCGGTGCTCGCCATCGCCACGGTGCGCCTGGCCCGCCGCAAGGTGCTGGCACAGCAGCTCTACTGCATCGAGACACTCGCTCGCGTCGATGTGCTGTGCCTGGACAAGACGGGCACCATCACGTCGGGCCGTATGGAGGTCGAGGGCACGTATCCGCTGCCTGTTGAGGGTGTTGGCTTTGGCGTGGACTCGGACGAGGCGGCTGTTCCCGTCGATACCACAGTGCTCGATTTTGCGCTGGCTAACGTGGCACGTGCGACTTCGGCCGATGCCAACGAGACCTGCCAGGCGCTGCTCAACTATTACGCCGATCGCCCGGTCGAGGTGTCCGAGCCGCTGTCGGTCATTCCATTCTCGTCGTCTAAAAAATGGAGCGGCGCTTCTTTTGCGCAGGGCTCCTACGTAATGGGCGCCGCGCAATTTGTGCTCTCTGATCGTGCGTTTGCCCAGGTCGAGAACCGTGTCGCCGAGCTTGCCGATACCTGCCGCGTGCTCGTGGTGGCGCGCGTGGACGGCTTTACGCCCGATGGGGATATGGTGGGCGAGGCCGAGCCCGTGGGATTTGTGACCATCCGCGACGAGATTCGTACCTCGGCGGCCGAGACCATTGGCTACTTTAACGAGCAGGGCGTGACCCTCAACGTGATCAGCGGCGACGACCCGCGTACGGTGTCGTCGATCGCGCGCGTGGTGGGCGTGCCGGGGGCGGACGCTTATGTGGACGCCACGACGCTCGATACGCCGGCCAAGCTCGATGCCGCAGTGGACCGCTACCATGTCTTTGGTCGTGTGACCCCGCAGCAGAAGCGCGAGCTCGTGCAGGCGCTCAAGCGCCGCGAGCACACCGTGGCCATGACGGGCGACGGCGTCAACGACGTGCTGGCGCTCAAGGAGGCCGACTGCTCCGTCGCCATGGCGGCCGGCTCCGATGCCGCGCGTAATGTGGCCGAAATCGTACTCGTCGACAACGATTTTGCCTCGATGCCCGCCGTGGTGGCCGAGGGCCGTCGCTCCATCAACAACCTGCAGCGTTCGGCCTCGCTATTCCTGACCAAGACGCTGTTCTCGATGGGCCTGGCGGCGCTGTGCATCGCGCTGCCGCCGTACCCCTTCGAGCCTATCCAGATGACGCTCATTAACTTCTTCTGCATCGGCGCGCCGGGCTTTGTGTTGGGCCTGGAGCCCAACAACGCCCGCGTGAAGGGGTCGTTCTTGACCAACGTACTCAAGCGCGCACTGCCGGCGTCGATTGCGGTCATTTTGGCTGCGGCGCTCGATATCTTTGTGGCACGCGTGTTTGGCTTTAGCCAGCTCACGCTGTCTACGATGTGCCTGCTTACGTCGTGCGCGGCGAGCGTCAGCCTGATCTGGCGCATCTCGCAGCCGCTCACGCCCTTACGTGTGGTGCTCTTTGTGTTTGTAGTCGCCGGCATCCTGGTGGGCGTTATCGGATTCCCAGAGCTGCTGTCTATTGCCAACCTGTCGATGGGCCAGATGGTTATCTTGGCTGTCATCGTGGTCTTTACCTGCTCGGTGTTCTTTAAGCTCGCCACGATGATGGATTCGCTTAAGCCGCGTCGTCGTCATGCTGCAACTGGTTTTGGCCGCGGTGTGCGCGTCCACCTGGGTCGCGGTGGCGGCAAGGTGAGCTCGACGGGTTCGACGGCCGAGCGTTTTGCCAAGCGCTTCGCCGCCGACATGGCGCAGCGCCGTGAAGATCGCACCGCTCGCGAGGCCGAGGCCCGCGCACTCGAGGGCGTGGCCCAGGCCCAGCCCAAGAAAAAGAAGAGTACTGGGGCCAAGCGCTCTCGCGTGACCAAGTCCGCCCAAGGCATCAAAGTCTCGATGCCAAGCAAAAAGAAGAAGTAACTACGTGCCCTGGCGATGTTGAATTGGTGCCTTGCTCCTGTGGGGCCGTGGCGATGTTATGCTCTAAGCTCGATTGTTTGAATTGCTTCGAAAAGAGGATGCCGTGATCTGCCCGCATTGCCTTAAGACTATCGAGGACGGCGCCTCGTTCTGCCCCTACTGCAACGCCTATGTGGGTCCGGGCGATGGCCCCGAGCACACCGAGTTCGTGTTCTGTGAGGGCTGCGGTGCCCGTCTTTCTCCGCATGACCGTACCTGTCCCAAGTGCGGACGCCCCGCGCCAGGCATCCTTTCCGAGGACGCGGCCGCATCCGACCTGGCCGCAGGACGTACGGCCGGCTTTCCGCGCCTGACGCAGGAGCAGATCGATACCGAGGTGCCTCATGCGCCGGCCTCGGCTGCTGCGGTTCTTTCGGACGCCGCCGATCCCAACGAGACCTGCGTGCTGCCGGCTTTCGATAAGGATTTTGGTATTCCCAAGGTCGATATTCCCACGCCCGTTTCCCTGCATGACGATGCTCAAAAGTCCAAGCGCAAGGTGCACCCCGACGAGGACGCCTATCACAAGCACAAGCGTCATATCCCCAAGCCGCTCATCGTCATCGCGGTCCTTGCTGTCGTTTGCGGCGGTGCCTATTGGTTCGTGACGGCCGATCCCATGGGTGTCATGCCTGGCTTCTACGACCAGTTTGGCCAAGCTGCACAAACCACCTTCCCCACGCGCCAAAAGGGCGAGGCCACTGAGGACGATTCCAAGCAGGACGATTCTGCCGAGGTGGTCCAGGAAGAAACCGTGCTGACCGATGATCAGCTCTATACCAGGCTCGACGGTCTGTATCAGACCATCGTGTCCTACGGTGACAAGGACCAGATCGGCGAGGTCATCGATTCCTTTAACAACGGCTATCTCCAAACGCCGCTGTCCACCCGTCAGGAGCTGTCGCAAAGTGCCTACGCCCTGCGCGACCAGATCAAAAAGACGCAAGATGAGCTCAACAACCTTAAGTATCAGGACGATACTGTCTATGCGGACGACATCGCCCACTTAAAGCAGCTTGCCGAGTGGATGTACGAGCGCGTCGACGTGATCTGCCAGAGCTGGGATATCTCGCTGGCCATTCCCGATGGCGAGTCGATGAGTTCCCACAAAAGCGAGATCCTGGCGCCCATCGCGCAGGGCGGCAGCAGCGCGCTGGAACAGTACGACGACAACGTGGGTTCCTGGAAGCCGCAGCAGCGTTCCTAAAATTAGTTCGCCATAGTCGGCATAACCTACGTGCGCAATTGATGTAAGCCTGTGCTTATTGCTACAATTCGTACAAATATGCTTTAAACGCACGAGGAAGGAACCACATGTTTGGTTTTAAGAAAGAGCTCTACACGCCCGAGTATCAGCTTGCCGGCGACGAGTGCGCCGTTATCGAGACGTCGAAGGGTACCATCAAGGTCAAGTTTGACGGCGAGGGTGCCCCCATTCATGTCGCGAACTTCTGCGAGCTTTCCACGATGGGCTTTTATGACGGCCTTAAGTTCCATCGCTATGTGCCCGGTTTTGTCATCCAGGGCGGCGACCCCAATACCCGCGATATGTCCGGCGCCGACGTTGCTGCCGGTCTTGAGGGCCCCGATGGCATGCCTGGTACCGGTGGCCCCGGCTACTGCATCAAGGGCGAGTTTGCCACCAATCCGCGCAACAGCCATGTCGATGGCGCCCTTGCCATGGCACGCTCCATGGACCCCGATTCCGCGGGTTCGCAGTTCTACTTCTGCCTGGGTGCCCAGCATAACCTCGATTCCGGTTACACCGTCTTTGGTACCACGGTCGAGGGTCTCGATGTGATTTCGCAGCTGCGTGCCGGCGACGAGATCGTCCATGTCGAGATCGTTCACGAGTAAAGGGGACTTCCTTGAATAGCCAGCTGATCCAACAGGGCCGCGCCGCTTATCGCGCGGGTGATTTTTCCGCTGCAGCCCAGATGCTTGGGGCGGCAAAGACTCCCGATGAGATTATGGGCGAGGCCGATCACCTTCGTGGCAACGCCTTGATGCACCTGGGCATGTATGCCGAGGCCGCCGAGGCCTACGCCGCCGCCCTCAACGACGGCACCTACGGCAAGCGCGGCGCGCTGCTCACCAACCGCGGTAAGGCGCTCGCCGCCGTGGGCGACTACACGACGGCCGCTCAGGCGTTCTCTGCTGCTACGCAGGATGCTTCCTATGCCACGCCGTTCAAGGCCTATCTGGGCCTGGGTAATGCGCTGTTCCAGTCGGGCGACTATGCCAACGCAGGTACTGCCTTCCGTCAGGCTGCCATCGACGGCGCCAATCCGGCTCCTGCCGCCGCACTCGGCGAGCTTGGTCGTTGCTTCATTAAGCTCGGCCGTCCGGCGGATGCCGTGGAGACCTACCGCACGGCTATCGACTTTGCCGGCCCCCGCGACGACACGCGTGCGCTCAACGCCGGCATGGGTCAGGCGCTTTCTGCCGCCGGCCGTCCCTCCGACGCACTCGACGCCTTTAACGCCGCTACTGCCGATGGCATCTACCAGCTCACCTCCGAGCAGGCCGATGAGCTTGCCCGCGTGCACGATTCGCTTGCCGCGCTGTCTGCCCAGACGGCTATGGCCACGGCTCCAGCGCCCGCGATGGACGCTCCTGCCGTCGATCCACTCGATCCTACGGGCGCGACCGGTCAGTTTATGCCCGATCCCTCGGACACCGGCTTCTTTACGCTGTCCGAGTCCGAGATGGTCCAGCAGGACCGTCAGGATCGTAAGCAGGCCAAGGTCCGTCGTCGCCATCGCCACACGGGTCTCAAAGTCTTCATCGTGCTGCTTCTGCTCATTTTGATCGCCGCGGGCGGTCTGGGCTTTGCCTACACGCGCGGCTTTGGCTTCCCGTCTCAGGAGTCTGTCGTTACCGATCTGTTCCAGGCTGCCGGCGACGGTGACACCGCAAAGGCCGAGTCTTGCCTGGCCTCGAGCCTGTCCGAGGACGCTAAGTCGATGATCATCTCCTCGATTCCGCAGGGTGCCACCGTGTCCGTCGAGGGCATGGATCAGTCCATGACCGAGACGACCGCTAAGGTGAAGGCATCGCTGTCCAAGGGCGGCGAGCAGGAGTACACCGTCAAATTCGTGCGCTCCGACAACCATATCGGCTGGGCCGTTTCCTCGCTCGATATGGATTTCTCGGCTGCTGACAACCAGTAGTGACCTTATGGGATTTAGCTTTGCCCGGCGCTTCACCGCAAGTGAGGTGCCGGGCTTGCGCTAGTATGATGAGCTAGTAGTTTTCCAGCAATCATCCAACACATCAGGAGTTGCGTTGTTTTCTTTGATGGATATGTTCTTCGGTAGCTATGCGGGCGATCTTGCCATCGACCTCGGCACCGCAAATACGCTTGTCTCCGTGCGCGGCAAGGGCATCGTCATTCGCGAGCCCTCTGTTGTCGCCATCGACAAGAACGACGAGCGCATCCTGGCGGTCGGCATCGAGGCAAAGCGCATGCTCGGCCGTACGCCCGGCAACATCGTGGCCGTTCGTCCTCTGAAGGACGGCGTCATCGCCGACTTCGACGTTACCGAGGCCATGCTCCGCTACTTTATCGACAAGGCTTCCGAGAAGCGCTATCCGTGGACCCCGCGTCCGCGCGTTGTCGTCTGCGTTCCCTCCGGCGTCACGTCGGTCGAGAAGCGTGCCGTATTTGAGGCCACGATCCAGGCCGGTGCCCGCCAGGCCTACTTGATCGAGGAGCCCATGGCTGCCGCTATCGGCGCCGACCTCCCCGTCGAGGAGCCCACCGGCTCCATGGTCATCGACATCGGTGGCGGTACCACCGAGGTCGCCGTTATCGCTATGGGCGGTATCGTCGTCTCGCAGTCCATCCGTATTGCCGGCGACGAGTTCGATCAGGCCATCCTCACGCACGTTCGCGATGCCTACAACCTGGCCATCGGCGAGCGTACGGCAGAGGACATCAAGATCAAGGTCGGCTCCGCCGTGCCGCTCAAGGACGAGCTCGATGTCGAGGTCAACGGCCGCGACGTGATCACCGGTCTGCCCAAGACCGTGCGCATTGAGAGCGAGGAGATTCGTCGCGCGCTCAACAAGCCGCTCGACGAGATGGCCAAGGCCGTTAAGGACGCCCTCGATGCCACGCCGCCCGATCTTGCCTCTGACCTTATGTACTATGGCATATTGCTGACCGGTGGCGGTGCGCTGCTGCGCGGTCTCGACGTGCGCCTGCGCGATGAGACCGGTGTTTCGGTCAACGTCAGCCCTACGGCGCTCGATAACGTCGTTAACGGCTGTGCCCGCGTGCTCGAGGCCAATGCGTTTGATGGCGGCTTCGTCCAGACCAATGCTTAATTTCCAAAAGGTGGATTCCATTTGGCACGATCTTCGGGTTTCTCCACAAATCTGAATACCAAGCGACAATCAACGGGTATGCGCCCGTTGATTGTTTTCAGCCTGATTTCGGTGTTGCTGCTCACGTTTTATATCCGTGAGGGCGAGGCCGGGCCGATTCATGCCGTGCGCTCGGGCATGACGACGATTACCTCGCCGGTGCGCTTTGTGGGTTCGGCTGTGGCGGCTCCTTTCAATGCTATCGGCAACGTGTTTTCTAACCTTACAGCGTCGCAGGACACGCTCGACGAGCTCAAGAAGCAAAACGAGGAACTGACCTCTAAGGTTGCTGAGCTCTCCGAGGCTCAAAAGACCGCCGAGCGTCTGGAGGGGCTGGTCGGCCTGCAGTCGACCTACAACCTCAAATCGACCGCAGCTCGTATCGTTGGTGCCTCGGGCGATGCCTGGACCTCGACCGTCACGATTGATAAGGGTTCTGCCGACGGCCTTACCATCAACATGCCCGTGACGAGTTCTGCCGGTGTTATCGGCCAGATCATCGAAGTCTCGGCCAAGACGTCCACCGTGCGCCTGATTGGCGACGAGAACTCGGGCGTGTCCGCCATGGTACAGGACACGCGCGCCCAGGGCATGCTGCAGGGTCAGGCTGACGGCACGCTGCGTCTTGAGTACGTGAGCGTCGACTCCGACGTTAAGGTTGGCGACATTATCGTGACCTCGGGCATCGGTGGCGTGTTCCCCAAGGGTCTACCGCTCGGCACCGTCTCGTCGGTTGAGAAATCGGCAAACGACGTGTACTACACCATTGTGGTACGCGCTCAGACCACGGCTGAGAACAACGAGGAAGTGTTGGTCATTACCTCGCTGACCGACGAACAGTCGGCCTCGGATGAGGACGTGAGCACGGCCAACAGCACGCCGCAGGGAACGTCGCGCGATGCTGCGACCAAGACGAAGGACGAGAGCTCGGATGACAGTTCCGACACGTCCGAGACGACCGATTCCGGCTCGAGCGAATAGGGGGCATGTCCATGGATCTACACGAGCAGGGGATGAGCTCCCGCACGTTTGTGATCGCCGCCATTGTGTGCGTGCTGCTGCAGGCAGGCCTGGCACCGCAGATCTCCATTGCGGGCGGTCGCGTCAACTTCATGATTATCCTGGTGTGCCTAAGCGTGTTCTCGGGCGACCCGACCCGTGCCGTCGTGTGCGGTTTTTGCAGCGGGTTGTTCTATGACCTGTCCGCTGCCGTGCCGGTGGGCGTTATGTCGCTCCTGCTGACCGTGGGTTCTTTTGCCCTGGTGCACAGCGCCGTCGGTCAGACGGGCGGTACCCCGAGTGCGCGCGGCGTCACCGTGGGCGCCTTTGCGCTCGTCATTAATGTGATCTACAGCATCATCTTGCTGTTTATGGGTTTGGAGACGAGCTTTGTCGTGGCGATCTTCGGCCATGCGCTGCCGTCCTCGATCCTGACGGGTCTGGTTGCCATTCCGTTTTTGATGTCCGGCGTCGTGCCGCAGTCTGGCTATGGATTCTCCGCACGTGGCGGACGCCAGACGGGTATGCGCTTTAAGCCCAAGACCCGTAAGCTCAAATAGGGGAGGCCCGTAGATGTCTTCCCAGTTGACGGTTATTATCGCCGGTATCGTGCTGGTTGTGGCCATCGTGGTCGCGCTGGTCATCATGCGTCGTGGCGATTCCCGTTTTACCTACGATACGCAGCATGGAACGGCCCCGCGCGCCACCGAGGGCGAGGGCAATACCGCGGCGACCGCCTTTAAGGGCCGCTTTTCCATTCTCACCACGGGTGTGGGCGCGATGTTTGCGGCGCTTGCCGTCAAGCTGTGGGGCATGCAGATGGTCTCGTCGGACTATTACGAGAAGCAGGCCAATAGTAATCAGACTCGCACCGTTACCACACCCGCTGTGCGCGGCCGCATCCTCGACCGCAATGGCGTGGCGCTTGTCCAGAACCGTCCCTCACTTGCTGTCGTGGCCTACCGCGACCTTGCCGAGGATGAGGTTCTGGTTCGCCATCTTGCCAACGTGCTTGGAATGCCTTACGTGGCGGTCCTTCGCAATATTCAGGACAATACAGAGGGCGCTCAGAGCCTGCATACCATCGCGACGGACGTCCGTCGCTCCACGGTTGCCTATATTCAGGAGCATGCCGGCGAGTTCCCGGGCGTCAAGATTGCCGAGCGTACCGAGCGTCAGTATCCATATGGCGAGACGGCCTGCCATATCTTGGGCTATACCGGCACCATTACGTCCGAGCAGCTCGAGGCCCAGAATAAGAAAACCTCTGGCGATGATGATGCTTCTGCTGGCAAGATTACGTACCAGTCGGGCGATATCGTGGGCCAGGCGGGCGTTGAGAGCTACTACGAAAACCTGCTGCAGGGTATTCGTGGCGAGCAGACCGTCAAGGTCGATGCCTCGGGCAATGTGACCGGTCAGGCCGGCGCCGTGCCCGCGAAGGCCGGCTCCGACATTAAGCTCACGCTCGACCTTAAGATCCAGCAGGCCTGCGAGACGGCGCTGGCGAGCGCTATCGAGCTTGCCAAGACCACTGGCTACAGCAATGCCGGCAACGGCGCTGTAGTGTGTCTCGATCCCAACAATGGCGAGATCCTGGGCATGGCGAGCCAGCCCAAGTTCGATCCGTCCGTCTTTATCGGCGGCGTCTCAAATGACGTGTGGACCGAGCTCAATGATGACAAGGGTTCGCACCCGCTGCTCAACCGCGCCATTAGCGGACAGTACATGTCGGCCTCGACCATCAAGCCGCTCTCGGCGCTGGCCGGTCTTGAGTTTGGAACCTACACTTCAACGCAGACAACCAACTGCACGGGCTATTGGACGGGCCTGGGCAAGGCTTGGGGCAAGCGCTGCTGGCTGACGTCTGGCCACGGCACCATGACGCTGCAGTCGGGTATCGCCAACTCGTGCGACCCCGTCTTCTACGACATGGGCAAGGCGTTCTTTTATGACGAGCAACATCCCGAGGGCCTGCAGGAGGTCTTTCGTCGCTGGGGCCTAGGCAAGACCTGCGGTATCGATCTGCCGAGTGAGGGCGCGGGCCGTATTCCCGATGCCGAGTGGAAAGAGTCGTACTTCACCGACGCCTCTGCCGAGGACCGCAAGTGGAATGCCGGCGATATGACCAACATTGCCATCGGTCAGGGTGACATCCTGGTGACGCCCCTGCAGATGGCGTGTGCCTATATGGGTCTTGCCAACGGCGGCAAACAGTACGTGCCTCACGTGTTTTTGTCTGCCGTGTCGCGCGATGGCGACGGCGATGCCTATAAGTACAACGGCAAGGGCAAGAAGAAGCGCCTGGAGGCCAAGATCAACAGCGATTCGGATTTGGCTCTTGTCCGCAACGGCATGCACGACGTGATTTACACGGCATCGACGTCCCTGGCGGCTCACTTTGGCACCCTGACGCCGCAGGTATACGGCAAGTCGGGCACGGGCGAGAAAAGCGGCGAGGACGAATACGCGTGGTTCTGCGCCTATGCACCGGCCGATGATCCCAAGTATGTCATCGCTACTGTCCTGGAGCAGGGCGGCGGCGGCTCAGATACCGCGATGCATGTCGTGCGCGACGTGCTCGGTGTGATTTATGACGAGCCCGATACCTCTTCGGCCTCGGGCGATTCTTCGGTTCGATAGGAGGTTGCGATGGATTTTTCTCCGGCGGATCTGTTCCGTTCAACCAAGACCGGCTCTCGCAGCAGCCTGGACCGCGTCAACAAGCAACTTTCGGCCTCGCGTAGCACGTTTCGCCAAAAGGTGCATATCGGTGTGCTCGTGGCTACTGTGGCGCTCGTCGCCTACGGTGCCATCATCATCTGGTCGGCTTCGCAGTTTAAGGCCGATGCCTCGTTCTCACGCCATCTGCTGGGAATTGGCATCGGGGCGGTGCTGGCGGTGCTCGTCTGGCGTACCGACCTGCGCGGTATTTCCAATTTCTCGACGGCGTTGCTCGTTATCGACCTGATCGTGATCTTCTCGCCCAAGATTCCGGGTCTGTCCTATACGGGCGGTCTGGGCATGACGGGCTGGATCAAGATTCCCGGTATCGGCTTGACGTTCCAGCCGGTTGAGCTTGCCAAGCTCATCACCATCTTCTTTATTGCTACGCTTGGCTCGCAGTATAACGGTCGCATCGATACCGTTCGCGACTACGTCAAGCTCTGCGGCATGCTGTCCATTCCGTTTTTGGCCGTCGTTGCCATGGGCGACCTGGGCTCGGGCCTGGTCGTGCTGGTTTCGGGTGCCATCGTCATTTGTATGAGCGGTGCACGCCGCGAATGGGTGCTGTCGACCCTGGCCCTGCTCGTGGGCTTGGTGGCCCTCGTCCTGGCGCTCGATTCGGTCTTTGATTCGTTGCTCGGCCACGATGTGCTCATCAAGCAGTATCAGATGAACCGTCTGACGGTCTTTATCGACCCCGATAATGCCGATTCGGACGATGCCTACAACCTGCAGCAGTCGCTTATCGCCGTTGGCTCGGGCGGCTTCTTTGGTAAGGGTTTGGGCCATGCGACGCAGTCGGCCGGCGGCTTTCTGCCTGAGTTCCACACCGACTTCGTCTTCGCCTTCCTGTCCGAGACCTTTGGCTTTTGCGGTTCCTTTTTGCTCCTGTGCCTCTACGTGCTGCTGATCTTTTCGACGATTCGCGTCGCCTTTAAGTGTGAGTCGCTGTTTTTGCGTCTTTCGTGTGTGGGCATCGTTGGCATGTGGGCGTTCCAGACCTTCGAGAACATCGGCATGTGCATCGGCATGATGCCGATTACCGGTATTCCGCTACCGTTTATTAGCTTTGGTTCGTCTTCGATGATGATCCAGCTGCTGACGGTGGGTATCGTACAATCCATATGGCGGCATCGTTCGGGCGCCGCGTAACCGCTGGAGGGGTTTGCTATGAAAATTCCCGTAGATAAGCTGACCCGCGCTTTTAAGATGGGCGCGTCCGTTAAGAAGGATTCCGATACGCCGGTGCGCGTCTCGGTCTATCTGGATTCGTCCGCCTCGCGCTTTCTGGCCGAGACGGTACGTGACGCCTTTGTGCCGCAGACGACCTCGGGCATTGTGCGCGTCGAGCGTCTGGGGGAGGAGCGAATTGCTCCAAAGACCGATACCGATGTGGTGCTGGTGCTCTCGTGTGGTTCCGACCGCTTGGAGAGTGCCGTGCAGGAGCTCGTGATCGCCGGCGCGCCCGTGTGCGTGCTTGCCGAGTCTGCTGTGGAGGTGCCGTTTATCGAGGAGTCCACGCCCATGCTCGGCGTGGTAGCGGTAACCGATAAGACGTATCTGCTCGAGACGCTTGCTCGCTGGATTCTCGATCGCACCGACAAGGAAACGGCTTTTGCGGCGAACTTTGCCTTCATGCGCATCGCGGCCGCCAATCGTATCATCACCTCGTGCGCGCTCACCAATATGGCGACCGGTGCGCTGGTGTTTTTGCCGGGCGCCGATTATCCCGTTATGGCGCTGGCGCAGGTGGGCATGCTCTTTGAGCTCGCTGCCGTCTTTGGACGCGGCATTAAGCCTGAGCGCGGCTACGAGGTCGCGGGCGTGCTTGCCGGCGGTCTTGTGATCCGCGCGGTCACCCGCGCGCTCGTCAAGCAGACGCCGCATATTGGGTTTGCCGTCAAGGCGCTCACTGCTGCCGCGGGCACCTATGGCATGGGCCGTGCGCTCGTTTCGCTCTACGAGCGCGATGTCGACTACAGCCGTGCCAACGAGGTGGTCACTGCCACGTTCTCCCGCGTTCGCGATCTGGTGACCACGGTCGCGGGCGCTACCCGTCCTATGGCGTCCTATCAGGACGCATCCGATCTCGCTGCTTAGGGGTTTTCCGTTGCGCGTTGCATACCAAGACTGTTTTCATTTAATTGAGCCGCTGCTCGCCAAGGTCGAGAAGCCGAGTCGCTATATCGACCACGAGTGGGGCACGCTCTCAAGGGCCGATGCCGACTATCGCTGCTGCAT
>CABSUD010000004.1:0-17577 GCA_902480795.1 uncultured Collinsella sp.
AAATCGGTTTTATATTATAAGCGTAAATAATCTGTTCTAATCGGGAGTTTTGTTTGATGGATGCCCTGCTCTCCGTCCGGGAGGCCGCGGAATTTCTGGGAGTTTCACAAGCCACGGTATACCATTGGGCCAGAAGCGGCATTCTTCAGGGATATCAGCAGGCGGTTCGGCGCTTTCCGGCCGAACAGGTGCACAAGCTTCAGCGGGCCATTGCGGCGGGCCATGTCCCGCGATTGAATGCGCGTGCCAACAAGCGGCATGCAGACGGTTACCGGATTCCCTTTCCATCCCGTCCCGAAGACGGCAATGACGCCAATCAGATCATCCGGCTCCGGCGGTTGATCCGGGAGCGGCAGCTCAATCCGGCGTGCATTCTGTATGTCCGGGCGCTGCGGCTGCTGGCGGAAGCCGGCGAATGGGAGCCGGCGACGCCGTTCTCCCCTGCCCTGCCGCCGGCTTCCCGGTGGCGGCGGCAGAGTGTGGCCCGGATCATGCGCGGCTGGCGGCGCGATCTGGGAGTATCGGTCCTCTCCGCGGCCGATTACCGCAGGCCGTTTGAACTGCCGGTGGAACCGGTTTCCGGTTCCGACCAGCTCGGTTTCCTCTACCAGGCGCTTCGTCGTACCGGCAGCCGGGTGCAGGCCGGCTCCTTTTATACGCCGCCGGAAGTGGTTCGGAGCATGACGGCAGGCTTGACGCCGCACGATGGCTTCACCTTGCTCGATCCGGGGTGCGGCAGCGGCCAGTTTTTATTGGGCGCGGCAGAGGCCGGCTGGAGATTCGAGCAGCTTTTCGGCATTGATCTGGACCCGCTGGCGCTGCGGCTGGCGGCGCTCAATCTGCTTCTGGCTTTTCCGGGAATCGACGCATTGCCCAACCTGAAATGCGCCGACGCGCTTTTGACGGAGCCTTTCGGCCGCCGCCGGTTTGAGGTCGTGATCGGGAATCCTCCGTGGGGACGGCTGGCGGATGGCGAGCTTCGCCGCAGCCTGAACCGCCAGTATTCGCGCAAACGTAATTTTTCGGAGAGTTTTTCCTATTTTTTGCTGCGGGCGCGCGAACTGGCCGCCCCTGCGGGGGTCATTCGTTTCCTGTTGCCTGAAGCGATTCTGAATATCCGCCGCCATGCCGAAATCCGGGGTGAACTGCTGAGGGAATGTTCATGGCGCAGCATTGCGGAGTGCGGCCGGAAATTCTCCGGGGTCTTTACCGGAGCGATCACCCTCGATCTGCTCAATGTCCCGCCCGCCGCGGATCACCGGATCGAGATTCGCCCGGAAAACGGGCCGGAGTTTCAACTGCCTCAGAACAGCCTGAATCCGGAGAGCGGGCTGGTGATTCGGTGCAGCCCGCTGGAAAGCTCGATCTGGGAAAAGGTGAGCCGGTATCCGCACCGGACTCTGAAGGACAGCGGGACGGAGTGGGCGCTGGGAATCGTGACCGGAAACAACCGGAAATGGCTCCTGCCGGTCGGCAGCCGCGGCGGCGAGCCGATCGTCCGGGGGGTGGAGGTCCAGCCGTACCGGCTGGCTCCGGCGCAGTATGAAATCTTCTTTGAGCCGAAAAAATTTCAGCAGTGCGCACCGGAACGCTTTTACCGCGCTCCGGAAAAACTGGTGTACCGCTTTATCTCCAGACGTCTGGTTTTCGCGCTGGACCGGAAAGGTGTCCTGACGCTCAACAGCGCCAACAACCTGATCGTCCCGGCGGCATTCTATCCGATGAAGCTGATCGCCGTGCTGTTCAACTCCGGGCTTTACCAACTGCTGTTCCAAAGCAGGTTCAATACCCACAAAGTGCTGCGCAGCGACCTTGAGCAGTTGCCCCTGCCCGACTTTCCGGCTCCGGTCCGCGCTGAACTGTCAGGGCTGGCGGACCGGCTGTTGGCCGGAGATGCTTCCGCGATCTCCCGGGTCGATGTCGTGCTGGCTTCGGTGCTGGGCCTGACGGAGGCGGAAAAGGTGCTGGTTACTGAACTGTGACAACTTTTCCTTTGGTCTCCGGGGAACGAATCGCGACCGCGGCAAGCGGGCTCTCCACCTTGACTGATTTCAGGTTCAGCTCGGCCTTGATGAAATAACGCCGTTCGCCGTTGGGGGAGACGACCAGGCTGTCGACAAAGGGCAGCTCCTTTTCGATCTGCACTTCATTGTTGGGCATCAGGTCCAGCGGGAAACGTCCGGTCTGTTTCGGATCGATTTCCATCCGGATCGGAATCCACATATTCGGATCCGGTCCGTTCATCCCCGGGAACCACGGCTGACAGTAAACCTGCACATTGTATGGTTCGTTGACATACCATTCCACCAGGCGAATCGGCTTGTTGTCGATATTTTTCAGGGCGAACATCAGTCTGCCCCCTTCCCCGGTGATCAGCTCGCGTTTGCTGATCAGATTGAGGCTCAGCTTGTAGTCGGCCAGCGGAGGATATTCCGGCAGTTCCGCAATTCCTTTGCCCCAGGGCTGTTCCGTGACTTCCCGGACGCAGCCGGTTCCGAGCAGGGCGAGCATCAATGCAGCAGTGATGTATCCGGTTTTCATTCTCTTTGCCTTTCTGTTCATGACATCGACTGAAGCCGGGTCAGGAGAGCAAGCCGCTCCTCCGGCGTGGACGCATTTTTCATCTGGAGCATCAGCAGCCGCTGTTCCTCCTTTTTAAACTGGCGGCGCAATTCGGCGGCCGACTCCTCAACGGCGGTCGGAATGTCCTTGCAGACGAATTCGCTGACCAATATGCGGCTGATCTCCGGCACGGGATGTTCGATCAGCAGTTCCGAAAGCTCCGCCGGAACCTGCTCGAACTCTCCATTCAGCGCCAGGTTCACAGTCAGGTTGACCGCTCTGGCGATCGGATTGGAGTCCGGCAACTCTTCCGGCGGCACCAGTTCCGCGATCTGCCGGGCCGCCGTTTCGGAGTTGACGGCCAATTCCAGCAAAGTCAGCAAGGCCGGAGAACAGGGATCCTCCTGTTGAATTCCCGGCAAGGGCCGGTTCTCCGAACGGGGCCGGGGCGGGATGAATTCCCCGGTATTCGGTGTGTACGCCGGTTCCGCCGCCGGGCCGCCGCGGGAGAACTCCTCGTTGCGCCGGGCCTTGCGGCTCACCTGCCGCAGCTCCGCATAGAGCGCGTCCTCGCTGACGCCGAGGAGCATTGCGGCATCCCGCACGTACAGCTCCAGTTCCACCTGGTTGGTGATCCGGTTCAGATAACCGGCAACCTCGACGGCGGCGTGTCCCCGGCCGGCCGCCGAACCCATATCATGGCGTTGCGGCAAGGAATCGCACAAAACCTTCAGCCACGATACCGAATCGTCCAGCGCCTGCTGCAACGCAGCTGCTCCGCCGTGCGCGAAAAGTTCGTCAGGGTCCTTGCCGCCGGGGATGCGGACCACCTTGATATCGAAAGACATCGGCAGCAGAATCTCCACATCGCGCAAAATGGCTTTCTGGCCGGCGGAATCGGAATCCAGCGCCAGGTAAATCCGGTTGCAGTAGCGGCTCAGAATCCGGGCCTGATTTTCGGTAAAGCTGGTTCCCTGCGGTGCCACCGCGCATTCAATTCCGGCCCGGTGGAACGCGATGGAGTCGAGCTGCCCCTCGCAAATCACCGCCATATTCCTGTCGCTCATCATTTTGCGCGCCAGCGGCAGCGCGTAGAGCAGATTGCCTTTTTTGAAAATCGGGGTTTCCGGGGTGTTGATGTATTTGCCGCCGGCCAGCGGTTTTGCTTCAAGGGAACGGCAACTGAATCCGACCACCCTGCCCTGCTCGTTTTCGATCGCGAAGGTCAGGCGGCCTTTGAAGTGGTCGAAGCAGCGGCCGGTCTCGGCCTTTTTCCGGATGATCCCGGAGGTGACCAGCTCTTCGTCGGTGAATCCAAGGCTGCGGCCGTAATCCAGACAGGCCGTCCACTCATCGGGACAGGCTCCGATTTTAAACCGTTCCGCCACCTCCGGCGGAATGCCGCGCCGCCGCAGATACTCCGCCGCCGGTGAATTCGGATTGCGGACCAATACCTGATGGAAGAAAGTGGCAAACGCTTCATTGATCTGGTAGAGCCGTTCGCGCTCATTGGCGCGCCGTCTTCCCTCCCCCGGATCACCGCCGCCGGAATTTTCCGGGATCACCACGCCGACTCGCGAGGCAAGCATGTGCAGCGCGTCGACGAAGCCGACATTTTCCTTGTCCATATAGAAGCGGAAAACATCGCCCCCCTTGCCGCAGCCGAAGCAATGAAACGTCTGGCGGGAAGCATCCACGTGAAACGACGGAGTCTTTTCCTGATGGAACGGGCACAACCCCTTGTAGGTGTTGGTTCCGGAGCGCTTGAGCTGTACAAAGGTTCCGATCAGCTCGACAATGTCGCACCGGGCGCGGATGTCCTCAATGATATCTTTGGAGACGCCGAAATTCATTTTCCCCGCCATCCGCTCAGTTGAGCCGTTGCAGACGCGCCTCGACTTCATCGCGCCGGGCGGCATATTCCGGCCGGTCCGAGATCAACCGCAGATAGTGGCGATAGAAATTTTTCGCATTCATTTTGGAGTTGGTATAGCGTTCCATGAACGTCGCGGTGTTGAATACGATTTCCGGATTGTTCGAGTCCCGGGAGCACGCCGCCAGAAACGCCCGTTTCGCCGCCTCGTAATCACCGCGGGAAACATAATAGACTCCGAGCTGATTGTTCAGTGCCGGATTGTTCGCAAACTCCGGCAGCCGCTTCAACGCCATCAGGAAGGTCAGCGTCTGATTGGAGCGCATCGCAACCGCCACATTGCAGAGCAGCACCAGCGTGTTGGTGTCGTTCTGCTTGAGCCGCAGCGCTTTCAGCAGGGCATTCATCGCTTCGGCATATCGGGTCGGATCCGTGGAATAGAGCCGCCCGAGCGTATATTGCGCGGAAAAGCTGTCAGGATTGCAGCCGACCGCCTTGGTGGCGGAACTGACCGCCAGATCGCGCTCACCTGCCTTTTCGGCGGCAATGGCACGGAAAACCAGAGAGGAGACATTTTCCGGAGCAAGCTCCGTCGCCTTCCGGGTATACTTCAACGCCCTTTTCCAGTCGCCGCCGGTGGCGTATTCATTGGCCTTATTCAGGCAGCCTTCGACCGTATTGTCTCCGCATCCGGCCGCAACGAACAGCGTCAGGAGCGCGATCGCCGCCGGGATCAACAGTTTTGTCATTTTCATTTTCTCACCCTTCTTTCGCAGGTTCAGCGCGCCTTGCGGCGCGAACTGACCGCAAGGCCGACCACATAGACCACGCCGGCCAGAACCACAATCATCGGACCGGCCGGAAATTCATAGCGGGAACTGACCAGAAGACCCGCCGTAACGAACACCCAACTGAGAATCGAGGACAGGATCATCATCGACCACAAATGCCGCGTGAAGCATCCCGCCGTAGCGGCCGGCAGCGTCAGCAGCGCGATCACCAGAATAATGCCGACCACATCGATCAGCAGCACGATCGTCAGCGCCGTCAGCGCCAGCAGCCCGAGATAGAAGATTTTCACCCGGATACCGCGCAGCTCGGCGAATGTCGCGTCAAACGACATCGCCAGAATATTGTTGTAAAAGAGCACCGTCGGCGCCAGAACGACCACATCCAGCACCATCGTCCGCCAGATTGCGGAGCGGTCCAGCAGCACGATATTGCCGAACAGATATCCCTGCAGGTCGATCGCTCCCGGCGTGCGGGCGAGAAACAGCAGACCGACCGACATGAAAAGCGCCCATACCACATTGATGATCGTATCCTCGCGCTCCTTCGCGCAGAGATTGATCACCCCGACCAGCAGCGCCGCCGCCATCGCGCCGATCACCGCGCCGAGCATCGGCGTGAAACCGGTCCACATGCAGACCCGCTGCAAAAACAGCGCGACGCCGACGCCGCCGAGGGCGGCATGGGCGCTGGCTCCGGCCAGCGAGGAGATCCGGCGCGTCACCACCATCGTGCCGATCACGCCGAGCGACAGACTGGCCAGCGCGCCGACCAGCAGCGCATACCTCAGGAACATCCATTCCGGCTGCATCAATTCCCGGAGAAACGCGATCATTTCCGTGCTTTCGAGTGAAGTCGTCGCCGCGGTGATTGCGGTTCTGGCGTTTGGTTCGGTTGGAGCCGTCTACGTCTACTCGTATCTGTTGTGGCGCAAATCGCAGCGAGCCGCTCGTTAAGGTTGCGGAAAACTAGCGTACGCAGTTCATAGTATGTTCCGGGGGACTTTTCCCAGGTAGTATTAGGGGGTGTGGGCAACTATGCCCCTTTTTCGTTACGTTTCAGAGCTGGTTCCCTCATTTCGTTTCCACTAAAGCGAATCAAGAATAGGGAAACAGCAGGTAGAAAGGATAAAACAGACAAATGGCGGAGTTTATCTACCAGATGTATCAGGCTCGCAAGGCCCATGGCGACAAGGTAATCCTTGACGACGTGACCCTGAGCTTCTACCCCGGTGCCAAGATCGGCGTCGTGGGCCCCAACGGTATGGGCAAGTCGACCCTGCTCAAGATTATGGCCGGCATCGAGGAGGTCTCCAACGGCGATGCCAGGCTCACCCCCGGCTACACCGTGGGCATCCTGCAGCAGGAGCCGCCGCTCGACGACGACAAGACCGTTATCGAGAACGTGCGCATGGCGTTTGGCGATATGATCGCCAAGGTCGATCGCTTCAATAAGATCGGCGAGGAGATGTGCGACCCGGACTGCGACATGGACGCCCTCATGGCCGAGATGGGAAAGCTCCAGGACGAGATCGACGCCGCCGACGGCTGGGATATCGATTCCAAGCTCGGCCAGGCCATGGACGCCCTGCAGCTGCCCGATTCCGACATGCCGGTCAACGTGCTTTCCGGCGGCGAGCGCCGCCGCGTGGCCCTGTGCAAGCTGCTGCTCGAGGCTCCCGACCTGCTGCTGCTCGACGAGCCCACGAACCACCTGGACGCCGAGTCGATCCTGTGGCTCGAGCACTTCCTGCACAACTACCAGGGCGCGGTGCTTGCCGTCACGCACGATCGCTACTTCCTGGATAACGTTGCCGAGTGGATCTGCGAGGTCGACCGCGGTCACCTCTATCCCTACAAGGGCAACTACTCCACGTATCTGGAGACCAAGGCCGCGCGTATCGAGGCGCAGGGCAACCGCGACGCCAAGCTCGCCAAGCGCATGGAGGCCGAGCTCGAGTGGGTACGCAGCTCGCCCAAGGCTCGCCAGGCAAAGAACAAGGCCCGTCTGGCTCGCTACGAGGAGATGGAGGCCGAGGCCCGCGCAAGCCAGAAGCTCGACTGGACCGATATCCGCATCCCTGTGGGCCCGCGTCTGGGCAACAAGGTGCTCGAGGCCCATCACCTGCACAAGGAGTTCGATGGCCGTGTGCTCATCGATGACCTTTCGTTCACCCTGCCGCGCAACGGCATCGTGGGCGTCATCGGCCCCAACGGTGTGGGCAAGACCACGCTGTTCAAGACCATCGTGGGCCTGGAGCCGCTGACTTCGGGCGAGCTCGAGGTGGGCGAGACCGTCAAGATCTCCTATGTCGATCAGAACCGTTCTGGCATCGACCCCGATAAGAACCTGTGGGAGGTCGTCTCGGACGGCCTGGACCACATGATGGTCGGCGAGACCGAGGTTCCGAGCCGCGCGTACGTGGCGAGCTTTGGCTTTAAGGGCCAGGACCAGCAGAAGCGTGCTGGCGTACTCTCCGGTGGTGAGCGCAATCGTCTGAACCTGGCGCTCACGCTCAAGCAGGGCGGCAACCTGCTGCTCCTCGACGAGCCCACGAACGATCTCGACGTCGAGACGCTGTCCTCGCTCGAAGCGGCGCTGCTCGAGTTCCCGGGCTGCTCGGTGGTCATTAGCCACGACCGTATGTTCCTGGACCGCGTCGCCACGCACATTCTGGCGTGGGAGGGCACCGACGAGAATCCGGGCAACTGGTATTGGTTCGAGGGCAACTTTGAGGCCTATCAAGCCAACCGTATCGAGCGCCTGGGCGAGGACGCAGCCCAGCCGCATCGTATCCACCGTAAGCTGACGCGCGATTAGATCGTTACGCGGTTTTCCAAACCGCGTAACGGCTCGACGCTGCGCGGGCCGCAAGCACCCCATCTTGCCGTTCAAGCCGTCGCTCGCGTACCGAAGTACGCGTCGCTCCTCTTTCACGGCAACCTGGGGCACTTGCGGCCCGCTCGCTGTTGGTTACGCAACATCAACAAATAAAAACGGCTCAAATCCTGATTTGGATTTGAGTCGTTTGTCGTTACTGCTCGGGTTCTTCGACTTTATCGATGGTCCAGGCGGCTCCGAGACCGCCGGTGGTGTTGCGGCGGATGCGCACGGCAACCTCGCGACGCTCGCCGGCCTGCGTGTAGCGCAGGGGGAAGCTTGCGCGGTTTCGCGCGGCCTCGATGGTACCGCGCTCGCGGGCGATCCAGTAGTACTCGCCGACAATGCCGAGGGTATCGGCGCCGTAGGGGAGATAGGTCGACAGCTGGTGCAGAAGCGGGCCGGGGCAGAAGACCTCGGTTGCGAAATCGATGGGGAAGTCCTCGGGGATGGTCGGTGCTGCGGGTGCGGGGGTTGGGGCCGCTGCGGGTGCCGAAGCCGGTGCCGGTGCGGGAATTTGGCCGCAAGCAGAGGTGGGCACGGATTCGATGACGGGTGCGGGCTCCGGCGTCGCTTCCGGCTTGATCGTGGAATCTGCGGGCTCCACGGTGACGGGCGCGTCTGCAGCTGCGGTTTCAACCTCAACCTGCGTCGCGTCCTCGTTCTCGACGCTCGACTTTGCTTCGATGGGCGTGGATGCCATGGTGGTGATGCCGGCGTTGGCGTTCTCGGGGTCATAGACGACCGTGAGCGAGATGGCGGGCTGCGGCGTCTCGGGCTCCGGTGTCGACTCGGTAGCGTCTTGATCTGCGGGCTCGTCGGACTGATCGTCCTCGGCCTCGTCGCCAAAGACATCGCTGTTTTGGAACGCAGACGGCTCGGGTTGGTCAGCGGCTTCTTCGGTTGTCGACTTGGGCGCTTCGTTGAGCTCCACAGTGGCTTCCTGCTCGGATATGACTTCGGAATCGGTCGTGGCGGCGATTTCGGTTTCGGCTTCTGCCGTTACCTCAATAGCGACTTCGATCTCTGTCTCGGGCTCGGGTTCCGGCGCGGCTTCAACCATGGCTTCGGGCTCGGGACGCTTAACGTGCTTGGGGCGCACGGCCTTGAGGTCCTTCTCACCGCGCTTTTTCTTTTTGTAGGACTGCTTGGCGCCCTTGGCGGTCTTGGGCTTGTCCTCGCCCTTGGCAAGCGCAGCATCCCAGGCCTCGTTGGCGATGACCGTGGCATACAGGCGGCCGCCTTTAAAGACGGTCAGCTTAATGCAGTCGTCGAGCTCCTCGAGCAGCTCGCGCGTGGACTCGAAGCCCAGGTCATAAGCGGTCATGTCGCCAGCGGCGAGCGCCTCCTCGACCTGCGTCATAAACGTTTGCTTGCCACATCCAATCGCATCGCGCAGCAGGCGATACAGATAGATGTGGTTGCCCAGCGAAAGCGTGGGCCTAACTATTGTCTTGCTCATGGCAAATCTCCTCTTTACACGTGTAAAGCATCTTACCATCGCATGGCGTTCGCCATGGCGGCGCCCAAGGCAAACGGGCGCGAACCGCTTTCGATTCGCGCCCGTTGTACAGGTCGGTTTTCTATGAGAGGTAAATGTGCTTAGTTGCCCGATGCCGTGCCTTGGCTCGAGTTGTCAGATGCCGTGCCGGACGCGGTTCCGCTCGAGCTGTTGGTGTTGCTGCTGTCTGCTGCACCCGTTCCCGACGTGGTGTCGCTCGTCTGGCCTCCCGTGTTCGGCTGTGAACCGTCAGTCGTTTGGCTTGAGTCGGACGTGCCGGATTGCGTGCCGCTGGTGGCCGTAGAGGAATCGGTGCCCTGCGATTGGTTTTGGGTGTTCGAGGACGAATCGGCAGAGGTAGAACTGTCTTGCGTGCCGTCCGCCTGTGCCTGCTGATCTTGCGACTGGGTGTCGCCATTTGCATCGCTCTCGGTCGTGCGCGACGACAGGATTGGCTCGGGACGCTCGCCCAGACCCTCACCGGCAGTGGTGATAAGGATGGCGCCGGCGCAGGCGATGACCGCGACGATGGCGATGGCGATCGAGAAGACGATGACCTTCTTTTGTGTCTGGCTGCGCTCTGCCGCCGCCTTGGCGCGCAGGCTGTTGGGGGCGACGCGCGCCGTGGTCGCGCGTCCCGCAACCTGGCGCATCTCCTGCGTGGTCGCGGCGCCACCTAGGTGCTCCTCGACATCGGGCTCAACGGGCTCGTAGGCGCCGGCAGGGTAGTCGACAGCGGCATGCGTGCCCTTGATTGCTTCGGCGCTGGCGGAGATAAAGTGGCGATAGACCTGCGAGGACACAACAGTGATGACTGAGCTCACAGCGGCACCAATCACCGAGCCGGCAATGCCGATCTTTGAAGCAAGCGCCACGCTCGTGGCGGCAGCTGCGGCGCCGGCGATGATCTGGGGAATGGAAATGTCGTCGAACAGGCCCTTTTTGGGCGCGATGGCCATGGTCTGTCCAATGGAATGGTTCTCGTGTACGCCGTTGTTGAGCGATGCCGGCGTCATGACGCGCGTGCGCGGCGCGTCTGTGTACTTGGTTGTCATACGGGGTCCTCCCGGTGTAAATCTGCTTCGTTTCGTGTAGCCATCAGGGTACCCACCAGATGTGAATCGTGCGTGACGTTTAACAGATACCATCAACTCATCAATAGCTCACCAAGTTGGTGGGATGCGGTTACACCCGGCGGTTGAACTACAATAGGGCTTGCTAATTGTTGTGAATGGCGTCTACGCACGGGAGCATTCTTATGAATCTTCACCTTTCTCAGTCTGATGGCTTTTTGCGTGTGGCGGCGGCGTCGCCGCAGATTCGCGTGGCCGATGTCGAGGGCAATGCCGAGGTTGCGCTGGCGGCTGTTCGCGATGCTGCCGGGCGCGGCGTTCGCGCGTTGGTGTTGCCCGAGCTTAATCTGACTGGCTATACCGCGGCCGATCTGTTCCATAATCGCACACTGCTGCATGCCTGCGAGGCTGCTCTGGTGCATATCCTCGATGAAACCCGTGAGCTGCCGATCATCTTTACCGTGGGCTTGCCCGTTGCGGTGGCAGAAAACATCTACAACTGCGCCGCCGTGTGCTGCGCGGGCGAGCTTTTGGGCCTCACGGCCAAGAAGTATCTGCCCAACTATGGCGAGTTCTATGAGCGTCGCTGGTTTGCTCCGTCGCCTGCGGATCCCGTGTGGGTTGAATTTGCCGGTCAGGGTCCGGTTCCGCTGGGTTCGGGGCTTGTCTACCGCTGCTGTGATGAGGGTGCCGAGGATATGGTGCTGGGCGTTGAAGTCTGCGAGGACCTGTGGGTGCCGGCGCCCCCTTCGACCGAGATGGCGCTTGCCGGTGCGACGGTGATTCTCAACCCGTCGGCCTCGGACGAGATTATCGGTAAGGCAGATTACCGCCGCAGCCTTATCTCCAATCAGAGCGCGCGCCTGTACTGCGCCTATGCCTACGCGGACGCGAGCGAGGGCGAGTCCACGACCGACATGGTCTTTGCGGGTGAGAACCTCGTCTACGAAAACGGCTCCAAGCTCGCCGCGACCAAACTGCTTACCTGCGATATGGCCATCGCCGACGTTGACCTTGACCGCCTGGTTGCCGAGCGCCGTCGCT
The DNA here is from genome assembly GCA_902480795.1 of uncultured Collinsella sp. GTDB lineage: Bacteria > Actinomycetota > Coriobacteriia > Coriobacteriales > Coriobacteriaceae > Collinsella. The sequence continues at coordinate 11,723 of CABSUD010000004.1, forward strand.
CGACGACGTGGACGCGCACCGACGATGCGCCGGAATCCGCGACCGTTGAGTTTTCGTTTGAGGGCGTACTGGCCGAAGAACCTGTCCTGCGCGATGCGCTCGACATCGACCGAGTCTTCCCCCGCGCTCCCTTTGTGCCGGCCGACCACGGTGATCTGGCTGAGCGTTGCGAGACTATCCTCGACCTGCAGACCGCCGGCCTCAAGACCCGCCTTGCCCATACGGGCACCAAGGCGGCCGTCATCGGCCTTTCGGGCGGCCTCGATTCCACGCTGGCGCTCCTCGTGACCGTGCGTGCGTTCGACGCCTTGGGCCTGCCGCGCACCGGTATCACGGCCGTGTCCATGCCCGGCTTTGGCACGACGCACCGCACCAAGTCCAATGCCGAGTCGCTCGCTCGCGACCTAGGCGTGAGCTTTCGCGAGGTCTCGATCCATGCTGCCGTGGAGCAGCACTTTAAGGATATCGAGCATGATCCGACCGTGCAGGACGTGACCTACGAGAACAGCCAGGCGCGCGAGCGTACGCAGATTCTGATGGATTTGGCCAACCAGGCTGGCGGTTTTGTCATCGGCACGGGCGACCTGTCGGAGCTGGCGCTCGGCTGGGCTACGTACAACGGTGACCACATGAGCATGTACGCCGTCAACGCGAGCGTGCCCAAGACGCTTGTGCGCCATCTGGTGCGCTATGCCGCCGATGTCTTTGGCGGGCGCATTGCCGAGGTCTTGCTCGATATCCTCGATACGCCGGTGTCCCCCGAGCTTCTGCCGCCCACGGGCGACGGCGAGATTGCGCAGAAGACCGAGGATTTGGTGGGCCCGTATGAGCTTCACGACTACTTCCTCTACTACCTGCTGCGTTTTGGCTTTGAGCCGGGCAAGATCTGCCGCATGGCTCTCAAGAGCTTCGAGGGCGTCTACGACGCCAAGACCGTCCACACGTGGCTACGTACGTTCTACCGTCGCTTCTTTGCCCAGCAGTTTAAGCGCAGCTGTCTGCCCGATGGTCCCAAGGTGGGCTCGGTGACGCTCAGCCCGCGCGGCGATTGGCGTATGCCGAGTGACGCTAGCTCGCGTCTGTGGCTTGCGCAGATCGACGCGCTCAATCCAGTTGACTAAGGTTGGCTAAATTGAACCAATACGGGGGTTGCAAGCGTTACACTTTTGCAATCTGATGGCCCGTATCGCGCGGCGCTCTTGTCGGAGCGCCGCGTTTTTTATATCGAAAGGTGGCACCATGCAGGCATCGCAGCGTCTCGACCGCTTTGGCGCGGAGGTCTTCGCCTCGCTCAACAACAAGCTTCTCGCGCTGAAGGCTCAGGGCAAGACCATTTACAACATGAGCGTGGGCACGCCCGACTTTAAGCCGTACGACCACGTGGTCGAGGCGCTCACGCAGGCAGCCCAAGATCCCGAGATGTGGAAGTATGCCCTGCGCGATCTGCCCGAGCTTAAGCAGGCCGTGTGCGATTACTACGAGCGCCGCTTTGGCGTTTCGGGCATTACGCCGTCTATGGTGCAGTCGTGCAACGGCACGCAGGAGGGCGTGGGCCATTTGGGCCTGGCCCTGCTCGATCCGGGTGACACCATTCTGGTTCCCGATCCGTGCTATCCGGTCTTTGAGGCGGGCGCCAAGATCGCCGACGCCAAGCTCGAGTACTATCCACTGGTCGCCGAGCACAATTACCTGCCCTATGTGGCGGGCATCGACCCCGAGGTCGCCGATCGTGCCAAGTATATGATCGTGTCGCTGCCTGCGAACCCGGTCGGCTCGGTGGGCACGCCCGAGGTCTACGAGGAGATTATCGCCTTTGCCCGCGAACATGATCTGTTGATCGTTCACGACAACGCATACTCCGACATCGTGTTCGACGGCGAGCCGGGCGGCAGCTTCTTGCAGTATCCCGGTGCGCTTGAGGTGGGCGTGGAGTTCTTCTCGCTCTCCAAGTCGTTTAACGTCACCGGTGCCCGCATCGGCTTTTTGGTCGGTCGCGAGGATGTGGTCTCGGCCTTTGCCAAGCTGCGCGGCCAGATCGACTTTGGCATGTTCTTCCCGATCCAGAAGGCCGCCATCGCCTGCCTGAACGGTCCGCGCGATGAGGTCGAGGCGCAGCGTCTGAAGTACCAGGAGCGCCGCGATGCCCTGTGCGACGGTCTTGAGGGCCTGGGCTGGGAGCGCCCCAACGCGCATGGCTCTATGTTTGTGTGGGCCAAGCTTCCCGGTGGCCGCACCGATTCCATGGCGTTTTGCGAGGAGCTCATGGAGAAGGCCGGCGTTGTGGTGACGCCGGGCGCGAGCTTTGGTCCTTCGGGTGAGGGGCACGTGCGCATGGCGCTGGTCTTGCCGCCCGACCAGATCGCTTTGGCTGTCGAGGCCATTCGCGAGGCGGGCCTGTATTAGAAAGCTATTTCGGCTCGTCAATAGCTCGAAACCGATTTCGTGCAGTTATTTTACGAATTCTGCAAACAATTTCGGTAAACGGTCGATTTTTGGCTGCGAATAGGAGCATAATCAAAGTCCCGATTGGATGTATTGGGATCACGGCAAGCCGCTCGGGTCGTTCCCGGGCGGCTTGTTTGTGGAGAGAGATGGGAGTTTCTAATGGTTAACGAGAAGAAGGTCGCTATTGTCGGGTGCGGTTTCGTCGGTTCGTCTTCGGCGTTCGCACTGATGCAGAGCGGTCTGTTCTCCGAGATGGTCCTCATCGACGTGGACAAGAACCGCGCCGAGGGTGAGGCCCTGGATATCGCGCACGGCATGACGTTTGCCGAGCCGATGAAGATCTACGCCGGCGATTATTCCGATGTCGCCGACGCCGCCATGATCGTCGTCACTGCTGGCGCTGCCCAGAAGCCCGGTGAGACCCGCCTGGACCTGGTCAACAAGAACGTTAGCATCTTTAAGTCCATTATCCCCGAGATTAAGAAGTCCGGCTTCGACGGCATTCTGCTCATCGTCTCCAACCCGGTCGATGTTCTGACCTACGCCGCCATCAAGATGTCCGGCCTGCCCGAGGGCCACGTCATCGGTTCCGGCACCGTGCTCGACACCGGTCGCCTGCAGCAGATGCTTGGTGCCCACGTCGAGGTTGACCCGCGCGATGTCCAGGCCTATGTCATGGGCGAGCACGGCGACTCCGAGTTTGTCGCTTGGTCCAGCGCTCAGGTTGCCGGTGTTCCGCTGAACACCTTCTGTGAGCTTCACGGCCACCTGGAGCATGAGGCTGCCGAGAAGCGCATCGCCGAGGACGTCAAGAACTCCGCCTACACCATCATCGAGAAGAAGCACGCCACCTACTATGGCGTCGCCATGGCCGTCAAGCGCATCTGCACCGCCGTTATGCGCGATGAGCAGACCGTTCTGCCCGTCTCTTCGCTCATGGTGGGCGAGTATGGCCTGTCCGATCTTGCCATCTCCATGCCGACCGTCGTTGGCCGCGACGGCGTTGTCTGCCGCGTCCCCGTGCCGCTGAACGATGACGAGCAGCATGAGCTCACCGTCTCTGCCAAGGCCCTCAAGGACATCATCGACAGCGTCGATTTCTCCTGCTAAATCAAGCTCGCTGGAGCGAAAAGCTACAATGAAGGCACCCGGGCTCACACGGCCCGGGCGCCTTTTTGGTGCAAAGTAACCTGACCCTAATGCACCAGCCCAATGCACCGTAGTTGATGGGAGGGCCATGTCGGATTCGCCTAATTTTTTGACCTATGCCCAGACGGCGTTTGATCCGTTTGAGGAGCGGCCGTTCTGCGCGGTGGATAGCCTCGTCTTTGCGTGGTTGTCCTATTTGCGTTTGCCGGGTGATATGGCGGAGCTGACGAACTGGCAGGGCCTAGACGTACGCGAGCTGCTGCGTGCCGAGTGCTACCGGGACATGATTGACGACTTGTGGGATCCAGAGGGGAGCAGGGCCTTGTTGGAGGCCGTGGCAGCAAGTCCTCGCTACCGTGGCGTGCACGTTTGCGGCTATCGTGCCGTGAGCGATGTGGTGGCGACAGAGCAGTTTGCAGCCATGACGTTCCGGTTTCCGGCGGGGTTCAGCTATCTTTCCTTCCGGGGGACCGACAGCACGATTGTGGGCTGGAAAGAGGACTTTAACATGGCGTTCCGGTGTCCTGTGCCGGCCCAGGAATCCGCGGCGCGTTATGTGGACGAGGCGGCGGATGCGATTGACGGGCCGCTTTTGTGCGGAGGTCATTCCAAGGGTGGAAACCTTGCGGTGTACGGTGCGGCGATGTGCTCCGATGTCGCCCGTGAGCGAATCGAACAGGCGTATTCCCATGATGGTCCGGGCTTCGTCGAGGAGTTTCTGAACGGCAACGCCTTTGCCGATCTTTCCGGTCGAATCGACAAGACGCTACCTCGGTCGTCGATCTTTGGCATGATGTTCGAGACACAGGAGGACTATGCCATCGTTGAGAGCACCGAGTTCAGCCTGCTGCAGCACAATCCCTTTAGCTGGGTGGTTGATGGTCGCGACTTCGTGTACTGCGAGCGCCTGTCCGCCGGTGCTCGATACGTTGATGGTTCCATTCGCGAGATGCTGCTTGCAGTGTCGCCTAGCGAACGCGAGCGTTTTGTAGATGCGTTGTTCTCCGTGTTTGAGGCTACGGGTGCTGAGCGGTTTGCGGATATCGCTGGGAATCTGCGCGAGAGCCTGCCCGTGATGCTCCAGGCTGCGCAAGGCTTTGACAAGGATACGCGACGCTTTGTCTCGCAGACTATCGTTGCGATTCTTAAGTGTGCGCTTCTGCCCAAACGTCCCCAGATCGACATGCCCGCTGCCGGCAAGAGTTTGGCAGAACAGCTCGAGGCTTGGCAGTCCGAGCTCCTGCGCTAGCCATTGGTGTAAAGCAACCTGTCCCCGATGCACCAATCTTCGATGCGCCTGGGGCGGGATCGACCGCTATACTGGTTCGTGCCGAAATCGATCTAGAACGGAAAGCCGTATATGAAAATCAATCACGCGATTCTGCATATCCTGGACTTTGGCTCTGCCGTCAACGTCATGAGCCAGCGCGAGCTCGATATCGAGAGTCGTACCGTGCGCAACTTCGTGACCACACATCTGCGCCGCGCGCGTACCTCGGCCGACAACAAACGCGCCACGTTTGCCGAGAACTCTGCGTTTGGTGGTGAGCTCAAGGGCTATTTCTTTGGCGAGCGCGAGTTCGTGGACCTGTCGCAGCAGATTGCGGAGTTTATCTCCTCCGAGCTCACCAAAGCCGAGAAAGCCGAGTCCACCGACGTGCTCGTGGCTGATTTTGACGACGATGAGGATGCCCGCTGGTTTGCCGTGATGCTGCTGGGCTCCAAGCAGGCTTTTATGCACGAAGTGGGCCGCGAGGAGGGGGAGGTGCGCAACGACATCGCGCGCCACTATGCCATTCTGCCGAACCCCTCGCAAAAGGTGCCGAGCTATGCCATCGTGCGCGCGAGCACCATGGAGATCGGCTATGTGGACAAGAAACGCAAGATCGCCGGCGAGGACCGTATGCTTATCCCCGATGGCCTGCTGCAGTGCGACACGGGCGTATCGGGCAAGGAGGTCATCGACACCGTGACGCGTGTGGTCGAGGAAGTCGCCGAGGAGCACGGTGCCAACACGGCTGTAGCACTCGCCAAGGTTAAGGCTGCTGTTGCCGAGAAAGTTGAGGATGACGAGGAACTGCCCCCTTGGGATATCGTCGATGAGGTCTTTGAGGACGAGCCGGTTATCAAGGAGAGCGTGCGCGCGGCACTGACCGAGGAGAAGGTGCCTGAGCGTGTGCCCGTGGAGCGCAAGCAGGTCGAACGCGCGGCGGTGCGCAATCACAAGATTCGTACCGATACGGGCATCGAGATCAGCTTCC
>CABSUD010000005.1:0-16868 GCA_902480795.1 uncultured Collinsella sp.
ACTTTTGCTGCCCGCCAGGCTGGTCATGCCAAGGAGTGTCCCGAAGTGCCGGCATAAAAGGAACGTCCCTATCTGCCAGGCATGGGATACCATGGTGGCAACCTAGCGAAAGGAAGATGTATGGCACATGTCGATGACCAGCGCGTAGCGCGCGTGCTCGATGCGCTCGAGGCTCAGCACCCCGGCGCGCAGCTACTCGTAAACGACCCGTGGTCGATCTACTATCTGACCGGTTTTTATGCCGATATGTTCGAGCGTTTTTGCGGTGTGCTGCTCGCGCGCGATGACGAGCCCGTAATCTTGGTCAACGCCCTGCATCAGCTGCCCGAGTACGACAATGCCCGCGTTGCCTACCACACCGATACCGATGTCGTGGCCGATGCCATCGCGCGCGAGATCGATCCGACCAAGCCGCTTGGCATCGATACCGTCATGCGCTCCGGCTTTTTGATGCCCCTTCTGGAGCGCCATGCCGCCAGCGAGTTTTTCCTGGGCGACTTTGCCGTCACCGCCGCACGCACCTACAAGGATGCCGCCGAGCAGGAGCTCATGCGCGCGTCCTCGGCCGCCAACGACGCCGTGATGGCCGACGCCATCAAGCTCGTCCACGAGGGCGTAACGGAGCGCGAAATTGCCGACCAGATGCTCGGTCTGTACCGTAATCACGGCTGCGAGGGCTTTAGCTTTCCGCCCATCGTGAGCTTTGGCGCCAACGCTGGAGACCCGCATCACGAGCCCGACGACACCGTACTCAAGCGAGGCGACGTGGTGCTGTTCGACATTGGCGGACGTCGCCGCAACTACTGCTCGGACATGACACGCACGTTCTTTTGGGGCGAGACGGACGAGGAGACGGCACATATCTACGACATCGTGCGCCGCGCCAACGAGGCCGCCGAGGCGCTCATCGCCCCGGGCGTGCGCATGTGCGACCTGGACCGCGCCGCGCGCGACGTAATCGAGGACGCTGGCTACGGCAAGTACTTCACGCATCGCCTGGGCCACTTGATCGGCCTGCAGGACCACGAGCCGGGAGACGTCTCACTCGTCAACGAGCAGGTCATCGAACCGGGCATGACCTTCTCCATCGAGCCGGGCATCTACCTCCCTGGCCGCACCGGCGTCCGCATCGAGGACCTTGCCCTGGTTACCGAGTCCGGCGTCGAGATTCTCAACGCCTACCCCCACGATCCAGTCCGCCTAGACTAGGCAATGCGGCAAAGGGGCAGCCCTTTGCCGCATCCTGCCAATGCTTCGCCACAAAAACGGCCTATCTACTACGTTTAACCCGCACGAGTCGACCATACCCGGCTTTTCGCAAAATCCGCAAGCCGTCTACCTGCGGTTTTAATTTCGCGATTCTCGGCATGGTCGAGGGTAACCGGTCAAACGTAGTAGATAGGCCTATTTCGTGGCAAGCAAGCCAACTCGGGGCACAGGGCAGCCAAAAAAGCCCCGTCCCAAATTGGCTGCTTTTGAGTTGCGGTGATATACGGACTGTTTGAGGCTTCTGGCTTGTAAAACAGTCCGTATATCACCGCAACTGCTGAGGGGATGGGTTAACGGAGCAGCCCCGCTACTTCGCCGGCTAGGGTGATGGTGCCGGCAGCTACGAAAGGCTCGTCTGCGGCATCGAGGGCCGCGAGGGCCTCGGGCACGCTCGGGTACACACCGGCAAGCTTGTTGGCGTCCACAAGTGCGGCGAGCTCCTCTGCCGGCAGGGCGCGGTCGGAATCGGTCTGCGTCACGACCACGCGCGGAAAGGCCGGGATCAAAACGTCGACGATGCCCGCCACGTCCTTGTCGGCCAGCGCGGCACACAGCAGCGTGGGGCGATTCTCTACGCACGGATCGATCTCGTCCAACGCGCTCACGAAGTTCTCGCAGCTCTGAGGGTTATGGCAGGCGTCGATCAGCTTGAGCGGATCGGTGCCCAGCACATCAAATCGGCCCGGCGTGGGGCAGCCCATAAGCGAAGCGTCGAGCGCATCGTGGTCGAGCTCGCGGCCCAGATAGCCCTCGCACAGCATAATCGCGCACGCGGCATTCTGCGGCTGATACGCCGGCTTAACCATGCTCGACGTATAGATGGCACGCGACGTGGTGCAGCTAAACTCAACCGTGTCGCCCACATGCGCCGGCACCTTAGTCGTGGCATGACTCACCACGAGCGGCACAATGCCGCACTCTCGACAACGGGCATCCATCACGCGCTGAACGCTCGCCTCATGCGTGCCCTCGCCCAGCACAACCAGGCGTCCAGGCTTAATGACCGCAGCCTTCTCCCCCGCAATGGCCTCGAGCGTATCGCCCAAGATACGTGTGTGATCGAGCCCAATGCCTGTAATGGCCACGGCGACAGGATCGGTCGCACTCGTAGCATCCCAGCGTCCGCCCATGCCGACCTCAAGCACGGCCACGTCCACGCAAGCCTCGGCAAACACTACAAGTGCGGCAGCCGTCAGCAGGTCAAACGGCGTGATGGTATAAGCGCGCTCCCCCGCCGCCACACGGTGCGCATTCACGCGGCGCCCCGCCTCAACAGCGGCAGAAACACCACGGGCAAACGCCTCATCGCTCACGACGCGTCCATCGACCTCCATGCGCTCGGGATAGCGCACCAGTTGCGGCGACGTATACAGCGCGGTCTTGAGCCCCTCACCACGAAGAATGGCAGCCGAAAAACGCGTGGTCGAAGTCTTGCCATTGGTACCGGCAACCTGAATGCAATCGAAATACTCGTCCGGACGTCCCAGCTCATCGAGCATATCGACAACCGTCTCAAGCAGAGGCCCAGCATCCCCAGAAATCCGCCCCGTATCAGCAGCAAGCCCAACAGCCTCATCAAACGAAAGCAACTCAAACGAGAAAGGAACGACATACGACCCAGAACGCTTAGCCATAACCCAAAGTCCCCTCAACATAAAAAGAGGCCCGAATCAACAACGAGCCCCTCCCATTCAAAATATCAGCCAAACACCGCTTTGCATCGAGATCAAGGTCACAACCAAGTGGCCCTACCAGGCAGCGAACGCCCCCGTAACCGCTATGGGAGCGGTTTGGGGCTTTGCTCGATACAAGTTCCGCACGAGCCGAAGGCCACTTAATGTGGCCTTCGTGCGAGCAGGACTGTCCGCAGCAGCGAGTAAAGCCTAGCCGACCGGCCCCAATCAAGTTAAAAGGAGCTGATATGTGCGATTGCACAGATCATAAGGACGAGATCCCTGCCTACGACGCGCAGGCCATTGAGTCCCGATGGATGAAGGCCTGGGAGGACTCCAACCTCTTTGCCGTCGACACCGACGACAGCAAGCCCAAGAAGTACGTGCTCGAGATGTTCCCGTATCCGTCGGGCGACCTGCATATGGGCCACGCGCGCAACTATACCATCGGCGATGCCATGGCCCGTCAGGCCCGCATGCGCGGTTACGACGTGCTGCATCCCATCGGCTTTGACGCCTTTGGCCTGCCTGCCGAGAACGCCGCTATCAAGCACAACACGCAGGCTGCTGCCTGGACGTATAAGAACATGGACCAGGCGCTCGCCACGATGAAGCGCATGGGCTTCTCCTACGATCTGGATCGCATGGTCAAGACCTGCAGCCCCGACTACTACCGCTGGGGTCAGTGGATCTTTGAGAAGCTGTGGGAAAAGGGCCTGGTCTACCGCAAGAAGAACCCGGTCAACTGGTGTTCTAACTGCAAGACCGTTCTGGCCAACGAGCAGGTCACCGAGGGTAAGTGCTGGCGCTGCGGCACCGAGCCCGAGAAGCGCGACCTGGAGCAGTGGTACTTCAAGATCACCGAGTACTCCCAGGAGCTGCTCGACGACCTGGAGAAACTCCCCGGCTGGCCCGAGCGCGTCAAGCAGATGCAGGCCAACTGGATCGGTCGCTCCGAGGGCGCCGAGGTCGACTTTACCCTGTGCGACCAGGATGGCGAGCCCATCGAGGGCGATGAGGGCAAGATCACCGTCTTCACCACGCGTGCCGATACCCTTTTTGGCGTCTCCTTCTTTGTCCTGGCTCCCGAGTACGCCGGCCTGCACGAGCTCGTCGAGGGCACGGAGTACGAGGAGGCCGTCACCAAGATCGTCGAGGACTCCAAGCATATCTCTGCCGTCGAGCGTGCCCAGGGCACCCTCGAGAAGCACGGTGCCTTCACGGGCCGCTATGTGGTAAACCCCGTCAACGGCGAGAAGGTCCCCGTGTGGGTTGCCGATTATGTCGTTGCCGACTACGGTACCGGTGCCGTCATGGCCGTTCCCTGTGGCGACCAGCGCGACTTTGAGTTTGCCCGTAAGTACGACCTGCCGATCGTGCCGATCATCCTGGATGACGATGACCGTGCTGCCGTCGAGGCCAGCGGTGAGACCATCGATACCTTCCATGCCGAGACCGTCGACTGGGATTGCGCCCACGCTGCCGAGGGCACGCTCGTCCAGTCCGGCAAGTACACCGGCATGCGCGGCGGCAAGCACTCCGAGGGCGAGGCTGCGATCGTGGCCGACCTCGAGGCCATGGGCTGTGGTCGTCGCAAGGTCGAGTTCCGTCTGCGCGACTGGCTCATTTCCCGTCAGCGCTATTGGGGCAACCCCATCCCGGCCATTCACTGCGAGCACTGCGGTATCGTGCCCGTGCCCGAGGATCAGCTGCCGGTGACGCTGCCCGAGAACCTGGACTTGGGCGCCGGCGAGACCCTCGCCGAGTGCAAGGAGTTCTACGAGACCACCTGCCCGGTCTGTGGTCGCCCGGCCAAGCGCGAGACCGATACCATGGACACCTTCACCTGCTCCAGCTGGTATTACCTGCGCTATACCGATCCGCACAACACCGAGCTGCCCTTCTCACGCGAGGCCGCCGACCGTTGGATGCCCGTCGATAACTACATCGGCGGCATCGAGCACGCCATTCTGCACCTGCTCTACAGCCGCTTCTTTACCAAGGCACTGCGCGACCTGGGCCTGCTGAGCGTGGACGAGCCCTTCACCAACCTGCTGTGCCAGGGCATGGTCAAGGACGAGAACGGCGACACCATGTCCAAGTCCAAGGGCAATGTCGTGCCCCCGAGCTCGGTCATCGAGCCCTACGGTGCCGACACCATGCGTTTGGCGATCCTGTTTATCGCCCCGCCCGAGAAGGACTTCGACTGGGATCCCAAGGCCGTCGAGGGCGCCAACCGCTTCATCAAGCGCGCCTGGCGTATTGTTTGGCAGCTCGTCCAGTCCGGCGATGCCAACGTGACCTTCGACAAGTCCGCACTCGACGAGGTTGCGATGAAGCTCTATCGCGAGCGTCACCGCACCATCGCCAAGTGCACCGAGGACTTCGATCGCGGCCAGTTCAACACCGCCATCTCGGCCGTCATGGAGCTCGTCAACGCGGCGAGCGCCTACCTCAACGCCACCGAGGGTACCGCCCGCGACAAGGCGCTGTGCTACGGCGTGGCTAAGGATATCGTGAGCGTCCTTGCCCCCATTTGCCCGTTCTGGGCCGATGAGCTGTGGCACGAGGCGCTCGGCTGCGAGGGCAACGCCTACACCGCCGCCTGGCCCGAGTTCGACCTGGCCGAGTCCGTTGAGGACACGGTGCAGATCGTGGTCCAGGTGCTCGGTAAGGTCCGCGGCCGCGTCGACGTTGCCCGCGATGCCTCCAACGAGGAGATGCAGGCTGCCGCCGAGGCCGCCGTCGCCAAGTGGCTCGAGGGCAAGACGGTCGTCAAGGCCATCTGCGTGCCCGGCAAGCTGGTCAACTTGGTGGCCAAGTAAGCGCTGCGCGCTTAGCTGACGCATAAAAGACGAGGGGCGATCCGGTTGGGTCGTCCCTCGTTTTTCATGTACCTGCCCTGATGTCTGCGGTCAATTGTCCTATTCTTGTGGAGAAGCTGTGCGCACGCTGACCTGCAGGTTCGTACTGTGCTTGCACGTTTCCGCAGCTATTGGTATAGTTTGCTTGCAAATGAAGTTGTAATTGAAAGAAGTGGGGTTTCGGCCCCGCTTCTTTTTTGTATGGATGGAGGTGCCGCAATGGTCAAGACCAAGACCGAGCAGGCGATCATCGACGCGCTCGAGGCCGTCGCTCCCCAGCACGATATCGATATCGTCGACGTCGAGCTCGTGGGTGCCACCAAGGCCCCCTGCGTGCGTGTGCGTATCGAGGGTGCCGAGGGTCAGAGCCTGTCGCTCAACGACGTCACGGCCAACACAAAGTGGGTCGGCGATGTGATTGAGGAGCTCGATCCCATCTCTTCGAGCTATACGCTCGAGGTGTCGAGCCCGGGCATGGCGCGCCCGCTGCGCCGCCCGTGCGACTTTGCCCGCTTTGTGGGCGAGAACTGCGAGCTCACCTCTACCGCCACCGAGGGCCGTCGTAAGTACGCCGGCAAGATTGCCGCCGCCACCGAGACGAACGTGACCCTCGAGCTCGAGGACGGCGAGTCCGTCACCCTCGATTTCTCTGATGTTAAAAAGTGCAAGTTGAAGCCCACCTACGACTTCAAGCCCGCGAAGGAAGGAAAGTAAGATGGCAGCATCCGACATGATGTCCGCCCTGATGGAGCTTTGCCAGGAGAAGCACATCGACCAGCTCTACCTGATCGACCGCCTGGAGCAGTCGCTCGCCAAGAGCTATGCCGAGATCCTGCATCTTGAGTGGGGCGCCAAGGTGACCATCGACCGCACCACCGGCAAGATCTACGTCTACCGTCTGGAGCCGATTGACGATTCCATGGACGAGGAAGGCAACTTCACCGAGTTCGAAGAGATCGACGTTACCCCCAAGAACACGAGCCGCATCGCTGCCCAGCACGCCAAGGCCGAGATCAACGCCATCGTGCGTAACTCCGCCCGCGAGCAGATCTACGAGGAGTTCTCCGGCCGCATCGGTGACCTCATCAGCGGTACCGTGCTGCAGTCCACTCCCGACTTTACGATCGTTAAGATCCGCGAGGGCGTCGAGGCCGAGCTTCCGCACTTCGACCAGCGCCGTTACGAGAACGAGCGCAACGAGCGTCCGATGGGCGAGCGTTACCTGCACAACCAGCACATCAAGGCCGTGATCATCGACGTTCGCGACCCCAACTCCAACCTGCAGCCGGTTCGTGGCGAGCACAGCCGTCCGCCGATTGTCATCTCCCGTACCCACCCCGAGCTCATGCGTCGTCTGTTTGAGCAGGAGGTGCCCGAGATCTATGAGGGCACCGTCCAGATCAAGTCGATCGCCCGCGAGCCCGGCCAGCGCTCCAAGGTCGCCGTCCACTCGCTCGACGACCGTCTGGATCCCGTGGGTGCCTGCGTCGGCCCCAAGGGCAGCCGTGTTCGCGCTGTCGTGGGCGAGCTCCGTGGCGAGCGCGTCGACGTCATCCTTTGGGATGCCGATCCTGCCGTCTACGTTGCCAATGCCCTTTCGCCTGCCAAGGTCACCCGCGTCCTCATCGACGAGGAGAAGGCTTACGCCGGTGTCATCGTGCCCGACGACCAGCTGTCCCTCGCCATCGGCAAGGAGGGCCAGAACGCCCGCCTCGCCGCGCGCCTGACCGGCTGGCACATCGACATCAAGTCCGAGACCCTTGCCGCCGACATCCTCAAAAACGTTCCCGTTCACGAGGAGCCCGCCGCCGACCTGATCGGTGACGAGGAGGACGAGGACGTCCGCCGCTGCGAGTATGTGTCCGAGGACGGCATCCAGTGCCGCAACCAGGCTCGTCCCGGCTCCCGTTTCTGCGGTGTCCACGACACCGACGCCTTCGATGATGCGGAGGACCTGATCTAGCGCGCGGTCGCGCCGGGCGGGTCCCGGCGCGTCTCCCACGCTCGTTCAGTCTCTAGGCACCCAAGGTGCCAGAAAGGGTAGGTGAAGTCATATGGCAAAAGTCCGTGTGTCCACCCTGGCCAAAGAGTTCGGCATGACCTCCAAGGAACTGATGGGTCATCTCGCCGATATGAAGATTCCCGCTAAGTCCGCTTCCTCCACCTTGGAGGACGCTTATGTCGCCATGGTCCGCAAGCAGCTCGCCTCGGTGATCGAGGCCCGCGCCCAGGAAGTTGAGGCCGCCAAGCAGGCCGAGGAGCAGGCAGCTGCCGCCGAGGAGGCCGCTCGCGCCGCCGAGGCCGAGCGCGAGCGCATCGCCGCCGAGAAGGCCCGCGAGGAGGAGCGTCGCCAGTTTGCCGCAGCCCAGGCTGCCGAGGAGGCTGCCCGCGCCGAGGCCGAGGCCAAGAAGAAGGCCGAGCAGGAGCGCCTTGCCCGCGAGAAGGAGGAGGCTGCCCGCGAGGCCCAGCGCCGCGCCGTTCCCGCTTCCGACTCCGGTTCGCGCTTCCGTTCGCTGCTCGACCAGATCGCCGCACAGGAGACCGTGCTCAAGGAGAAGAAGGACGCCGAGGACAAGGCCAAGGCCGAGCGCGCCGCCGAGCGCGGTAACCGTCGTGGCGGCAACAACGACCGCCGCGGTGGCCGTCGAAACGATCGCAACGCCTCTGACAACAACTCCGAGCGCAGCGCCTCCGAGAGCCGTCCGCACAGCCATCGCACCAACGCCAGCAACAACGTCGCTGCCGGCATGGACTTCCCCAACCCCGATAAGCAGGGCAAGGGCAAGAAGCGCAAGGGCGGTCACAACAACGAAGAGGACCACTACAGCCGCATGGCTCGCGAGGCCGAGGAGTACAGCCGCGAGAAGGTGCTCGAGGAGGCTCGTGCTGCCGTCGAGGAGGCCTCTCGCGAGTCCACCGGTCGCCGCAAGAAGCGCAAGGAGAAGCGCGAGCGCGAGGCTGCCAAGGCTCAGGAGGAGCGCAAGATAGAGGAGGCGCTGGCCCAGGGCGTGAACCCCGAGGACCTTGACGCCATCAAGGTCTCCCAGGGCGTTACCGTCCAGGAGCTTGCCGAGGCGCTTGACGTTCCGGCCAACGACATCATCAAGCGCCTGTTCCTGCTGGGTACGCCGCTCACCATGACGCAGTCCATGTCCGACGACCTTGTCGAGCTCGTTGCCGACGACCTGGGCCGTCAGATTAAGATCATCACCCCCGAGGAGGAGAACACCTTCTCGTTCTACGATGATCCCGCCGACCTTAAGCCGCGCGCCCCGGTCGTCACCGTCATGGGCCACGTCGACCACGGCAAGACGTCGCTGCTCGACGCCATCCGTCACACCGGCGTCGCTGCCGGCGAGGCGGGCGGCATTACGCAGGCCATCGGCGCTTCGCAGGTCATGATCAACGACCGCAAGATCACCTTTATCGATACCCCGGGTCACGCCACCTTTACGGCTATGCGTGCCCGTGGTGCCAAGGTGACCGACATCGTCATTCTGATCGTGGCTGCCGACGACGGCGTCATGCCTCAGACCGTCGAGTCGATCAACCACGCCAAGGCCGCCGGCGTACCCATCGTCGTCGCCGTCAACAAGATCGATAAGCCGGGCGCCAACCCCGACCGTGTGCGTCAGGAGCTCACCGAGTACGGCGTCATCCCCGAGGAGTGGGGCGGACAGAACATGTTCGTCAACATCTCGGCTAAGCAGAAGATCGGTATCGACGATCTTCTGGAGACCGTGCTGCTCCAGGCCGACGTGCTCGAGCTCAAGGCCAACCCGGACACCTTTGCCTCCGGCAACGTCCTCGAGGCCAAGCTCGACAAGGGCCGCGGCTCGGTCGCTACCGTGCTCGTGACCCGCGGTACCCTGCACGTGGGCGATACGCTGGTCGCCGGCCTTACCTATGGCCGCGTCCGTGCCATGCTCGACCCCAAGGGCCGCGCCGTCACCGAGGCCGGTCCCTCCGACGCTGTCGAGATTTTGGGCCTGCAGTCCGTGCCCAACGCCGGTGACGAGTTCCGCGTTTTCGAGGACGAGCGCGAGGCTCGCGCCCTGGCCGATGAGCGTTCGCTCAAGGCCCGTATCGAGGAGCAGAGCCGCGTGAAGCACGTGACGCTCGAGAACCTCTTCGAGACCATCGCCGACGCCGAGGTCAAGGAGCTCAACCTGATCATCAAGGCCGACGTCCAGGGCTCCATCGAGGCCCTTCAGGACTCCCTCGACAAGATGGATCAGTCCGAGGTGCGCATCAACACGATTCACTCCGCGGTCGGCGCCATCAACGAGACCGACGTCGTCCTGGCCGACGCCTCCAACGCCATCATCATCGGCTTCGGCGTCCGTCCCGACGGTAAGGCTCGCTCCGCCGCCGAGCGCGAGGGCGTCGAGATCCGTTGCTACGACGTCATCTACAAGTGCCTCGAGGAGCTCGACGCTGCCCGTATCGGCATGCTCAAGCCCACTGAGGTCGAGGTCTCCACGGGTACCGCGACCGTCCTGGACACCTTCAAGGTGCCCAAAGTCGGCATCGCCGCCGGTGTCCGCGTCGAAGAGGGCGAGATCGCCGCGACCGACTCCGTGCGCCTGGTGCGTGACGGTATCGTGGTCTTCAACGGCAAGATCGCCTCGATGCGTCACTACAAGGACGAGGCCAAGAGCCTCAAGAGTGGTTCCGAGGGCGGCATTGGCCTGGAGAACTTCCAGGACATCAAGCCCGGCGACCAGATCGAGGGTTACCGTATCGACCAGGTTGCCCGTACCGAGTAGGGGGTAGCGCTATGAAGCAAACGCAGGCAACCCGCCGACTGGGCGAGCAGCTTCGCGAGAAGCTCGGTTATATCCTGCTCTTTGAGGTTTCCGATCCGCGCCTCGACCTGGTTACTTTGACCGCGGTCGAGGTCGCGGTGGACCGTTCGTTCGCGCGTGTGTTCGTGTCGTGCGATGCGAGCCGCTACGACGAGGTCATGGAGGCGCTCGCAAGCGCCAAGGGCCGTATTCGCAGCCTGTTGGCTCGCTCGCTCGATTGGCGTGTTACGCCCGAGCTCGATTTTCGCATCGATCGCTCGACCGATGAGGCCGAGCGCATCACGCGTGCGCTGGAAAACGTTCCCGCCACGCTTGCGATCGAAAAGGACGAGGACGGCTATCCGATAGCGGATGCCGCCCAGGAGGCAGCTTTAGATGACTAATTCCGCCGACCTCGCCTCGTGCGAGTCTGCAGATATTCAGCGACGCATCCTCGAGCTCATCGAGGGTGCGTCCTCCATTGCGATTTCGGGACATACGTCTCCCGATGGTGACGCCCTGGGCTCCGTGCTGGGCCTGGGCTTATCGCTTATGAAGTTTTTCCCCAACAAGGACATTGCCCTGCTGCTGGCAGACGATGACCCGGTTCCGCGCATCTACCGATTTATGGAAGGCTCCGACCGTCTGGTGCCGGCATCTACGTACACCGGCAATCCGGACCTGTTCATCTCGGTGGACGTGCCGGTCGTCGAACGCCTGAATAACTCCGCCGAGGTGCTTCGTCGCTCCAAGCATGTGGTGTGCTTCGATCACCATCCGGCGCGCGAGGAGTTTGCCGAGCTGAGCCTGAGACGCGTCGAAGCTGCAGCCTGCGCCATGATAATTGACCGTTTCTTGGACAATTGTGGCATTGTCGCCCGTGATGGCGTCGCGACTTGCTTGCTGTGCGGCTTGGTGACCGACACCGGTCGTTTCCAGTACCAGAACGCCGATGCCGCCGCGTTCCATGCGGCCTCGCGACTGGTTGCCCACGGTGCCGATCCGGCGCGTGTGGCACTCGAGGTATATCAGAGCATGCGCGTTGAGTTTTTGCACCTCAAGTCCATCGTTATGGGCCGCATCAAGACGGTGGCCCACGGGCGCGTCGCGTATAGCTACGCGTACCAGAGCGACCTTGAGGCTTGCGGTGTCACCTCGGATGAGTGCGACGGCCTGGTTGACGTGGTGCGCTCAGTGATGGGCGTGGAGGTCTGCCTGTTCCTGAAGGGTATCGAGGGCGATACCAAGGTGCGCGGCAACCTGCGCTCCAAGGGCGACCTCAACGTGTCCGAGATCGCTGCTGCCTTTGGCGGAGGCGGACATCCCGCTGCCGCCGGTTTCTCCAACAACGGAACGATTCTCGAGACGCTCACCGTGGCACTTCCCATGCTGGCCGAGCTGGTAGGGGAGGATCCCGCTTCGGTGACCGTCGAGCTTTAACTTTTTGGATGGTACATGGCTCGTCGTACGCCTTCACAACTGAATATGCTGCTCGCCGTCGATAAGCCGGTGGGCTGCACGTCCCACGATGTGGTCTCGCAATGCCGGCGCGTCCTCCATGAGCGGCGCGTCGGCCATGCCGGCACGCTCGACCCCATGGCATCGGGTGTCATGGTGGTGGGCGTGGGCCAGGCCACTCGTCTGCTGGGCATGCTCACGCTCGATACCAAAAGCTACGTCGCCGATATTTCGTTTGGCGCCGAGACGAATACCGATGACGCGGAGGGCGAGGCGGTCCGCACGGTGGCTGTTGCCAACGAGCTCCGCGATCCTGCCTATGCCCGTGAGCACTTGGCCGCCATGCTGGGTCCGCAGATGCAGGTGCCGCCGGCGTTTTCGGCTATCTCGGTCAATGGCGTTCGCGCCTATAAGTCTGCTCGCGAGGGCAATGCGGTGGACCTACCTCCGCGCCCCGTCGAGGTCTATGCCGCCGACCTGATCGCCGTGGGCGGCGAGGGCGATTCGTGTGTGTGGACCGTGGCGTTCTCGGTGAGCAAGGGCACCTATATCCGAGCGCTCGCTCGCGACCTGGGCCGCGCCTGCGACAGCGCCGCGCACATTTCCGCGCTGCGCCGCACGGCCTCCGGTGTTGTTTCCATTGGCGCCTGTCATGCGGTCGAGGAGCTTTCTCCCGAGTCCGCCGCTGGCTTTGCCCTGGATCCCATTGTGGCCCTGGGCGCCACTCGCGTTGACTTGCCGGGCAATCTTGCCGACGACCTGCTCTGCGGCCGACGCATTCCCGTTGAGCGTGCGCTTGCCGATTTCGATGCCTCGAAGGCGCCGTTTGCGTTGGTGCTCGATGGGGGACTCAAGGCGCTCGCTCGCATTGAGGGCGGCCGCTTTGTCATGGAGCACGTGTTTCCGCAGGCAATCGGCGGTGTTCGATGATGTTGTCCGCTCGCGAGCTCGGCCGTATCTTTTTCGCGGGTGAGTCGGACGAGGCTCGCATCGTTACTGCCGATACGTTTGATGAGTGCGAGCACTTGGGTGCCGCCTCCATCGCCATCGGCGTGTTCGACGGCGTTCACCGTGGACATCAGGAACTCATCGAAGCGCTTGTCCGTGATGCCCGTGCCCGTGGCTGTAAGGCGGTCGTGGTTACCTTCGATCCCGACCCGGACGTTGTGGTGAGCCCTTCGCCCGCTCAAAAATTGATGACGACGGCCGACCGTCTGCATGCCCTGGCTCAAACCGGGGTCGATGCGGTGGTGGCCGTTCCCTTTACGCCTGAGGTTGCGGCGCTTGACCATGTTGATTTTCTCTCGCTGGTGTCGCGTCTGGTTGACATTCGTTCGATTCGCGTTGGCAGTGACTTTAGACTGGGTCGTGGCGGTGCTTCTGGTGTTGCCGAGATGCGCGCCTGGGGTGCCGAACATGGCGTTGACGTGTATGGTCACGACTTGCTTTGCGAGGGCGGTGAGGCCATTTGCGCCACCCGTATCCGTCATGAGCTCGGACAGGGCCATGTGGAGCTGGCTGCTGAGTTACTCGGCCGTCCGTATATGGTGCGTGGCGGTGTTATTCGCGGCCGTCACGAGGGCTCTGGCATGGGCTTTCCCACGGCAAACCTACAGGTTCCCGACGGTATTCAGGTGCCTGCCGATGGCGTGTATGAGGGTCTGGTGCTGGTCGACGATACCGTATGGCCCGCTGCCGTAAACGTCGGCCTGCCGCCGACCTATGCCGACGATGCCGCCTCGGCGCATCTCGAGGCCAACTTGATCGGGTATGTGGGCGACTTGTATGGCGCCTCGGTGTCGCTGGCGTTTACGCGCTGGCTGCGTCCGTCTCGCGTGTTCGATTCGATGGAAGAGTTGATTGCGACCGTCGAGGGTAATATCGAGGACATTCGTCACAACTTGGGTGAGCAGGGGGTGAGCATCCGTGATTAGCGATGAGGAAAAAGACCAGGTACGCGCTGCGTCTGACCTGGTTGCCATCGTGCAGGAAACGGTTGAGCTCAAGCCTCGCGGCCATGAGTTTTGGGGCTGCTGTCCGTTTCACAACGAGAAAACCCCATCGTTGCATGTGCTCCCCGCCACGCAGGTGTGGCATTGCTTTGGCTGCGGTGAGGGTGGCGACGTCTTCACCTATATCATGAAGCGCGAGAACCTGAGCTTTCCCGAGTCAATCCGTTATTTGGCCGATCGCGCAGGTATTGAGCTGCACGACACCGGAGATCGCTGCGAGCGCGGTACTAAGCGTGCCAGAATCTACGATCTGTGCGCCGAGACCGCCCAGTTCTACCACACCATGCTTATGCGTGGTAAGGACGGCCGTCCGCGTGAGTACTTTGCCAGCCGCGGCATGGGTGGCGACGTCTGCCGCCGCTACTGCCTGGGCTTTGCGCCGGGCCGCAACGCGCTGGTGTCGCACCTGTCTCAGGCGGGTTTTACTCCGCAGGAGATGATCGATGCCAACGTTGCCGTGAGCCGCGGGCGCGGGCAGCTTGCCGACCGCTTCTACGACCGCGTGATGTTTCCCATCTTTGACGAGCAGGGTCATAACATCGCCTTTGGTGGTCGCATCATGGGTGACGGCCAACCCAAGTACCTCAATACCGCCGAGACGAGCGTGTTTCATAAAAAGCGAAACCTCTACGGCTTTAATTGGGCCAAAGAGTTTATCGTCGCGCAGGATACCGCCATCGTGGTGGAGGGCTATACCGACTGCATCGCCTGCTGGGAGGCGGGGATCAAAAACGTTGTCGCCACTTTGGGCACTGCGCTTACGGAGCATCACGTCAAGACGCTCACCCGCTTTGCCAAGCGCATCGTCTATATGTTTGACGGAGACGCCGCGGGCCAGAAGGCCGCTCGCCGTGCGATTCAGTTTATCGAGCAGGATTCGATGGACCTGCGCTGCGTGGTGCTGCCCGACGGTAACGATCCCATGGAGTTCATCACGGCGCACGGCGGCCAGGAGCTGCAGGAGCGCATCGACGCGGCCGAGCCGCTTATGGATTTTGTCTACCGTTCGCTGCAGGAGTCGAGCGACATCACCACGCCGGGCGGTCGTGCCAAGGCGCTGGAGGATGCGCTGACGCTTATCTATCCGCTGCGCGACAGCTATATGATCGATACGTACTTTATCCAGATTGCCGATCTGCTGGGTTTGGATCTGGAGACCGTGCGTGCGAGCTCGGGCCGTGTGTTTCGCGATGTCGCCAAGCGCGAAGATGCGGAACGACGTCGCGAGCAAAACTATGAACGCCAGCGGGCACAGGCTGAGCGGTCCGGTAGCGCGGGCGGTCGGGCGTCGGGTTCTCACGATGCCGGTCGCGGTACTTGGGCATCGGGCGCGACGCCGCCGGTGTCCGCGCCGGTCGAAGAAGAGCCGTACGACTGCGTCCCGCTCGATGCCTATGGCGCTGCGCCCGTGGAGGTCGTCGACGACCTGCCGCCGATTGATGTGCCTGACGATATGGGCTCTGCGCCCGTTGGTGTCCCGGCAGACGCCTCGGCCCCTATGGTTCTGACCGATCTTGAGCGCAAGTCCTTGGCAGGGGAGCGCGAGCTGCTGACCATGCTCACGAGCTACCCCGACCTGTTCCGCACGTATGCCGACCGCATCTGCTCCATCGAGTGGGTTGACCCACGTCACGAGTCCATCGCATGGGCCGTTCTGGCAACGCCGCCGGGAACCGATCCTGCAGCCTGCATGGATGCGGCGCGCTCAGTGTGTCCCGATGCGGCAACGCTTGTGAGTGCCGGGCGCATCTCGGCGACGAGCAAGCACCCCACCGAGACGAACATCGTGTTTATGCTCGATACGCTCGAGCTCTACACCATCAAGCGCCGCATGCGTGCCGCACAGGCCAAGCTGCGCCAGGACCGTTCGCTCGATGATGAGGCCCGTCGCGCGCTGACCGTTCAGGCCGCGCAGGATTCGCAGCGTCAACGCGAACTGCAAAAGTCGATCGGCGGTGTGGCGGACCCGTTCCGTTTGATCGGTCTGGAGGCCGCAGGCACAGAACAGGCCTAGATGTTGTGGTCAACCAGCGTATTCTCGCCTATATCCAGTCCTCTTTTTGGGTATAGACGTCAATGTGTGTGCTAAAGTATTGAGTCCTGTGGACTATGAAGGGAGAATCTGTGCCAAAAAAGACTGAGAGCACGGGTACTGGGCTGGAATCCTACGTTGCAAAGCTCATGGGCAACGGCTCAAACAGGACTTCGGTAACCGAGGACGAGATTCAGGTCGCCCTGAAGGATATCGATGTTTCTGACGAGCAGCTCACCGCGGTGTATTCCGCGCTGCGCAATAGCGGCATCCAGATTATCTCCGCGAGCGGTAACGACGACGCCCCCATGGACGTCGACGATGACGATAATGATACCGATACCGACGATTTCGATGATGATGACGAGCACGATTCCGGCTCGCTCGATGATCACGAGCTCAAGATGGCCCGTCAGGCCGACGCCGAGATGGGTTCTTCCAAGAGCAAGAAGAAGCGCACCGTGCGCACGTCCCGTTCACGCTCCCGCGTGCGTGGCATCGATGCCTCCACGGTGATGCTGACCGGCGATCCGGTTCGTATGTACCTCAAGGAGATCGGCAAGGTCGACCTGCTGACCGCCTCCGAAGAGGTCGATCTGGCCATGAAGATCGAGGCCGGTCTCGAGGCCACCGAGAAGCTCGAGGCTGCCGAGGCAGGCGAGCTCGAGCTTTTATTCAGCACCGGAAGAGATCCCGGCATACCGGTACATACCGGACAGGTGTGGGTATTGGGTCTGCCACCGAACGCTGTGGAACAGCCGCAGAATATTTTC
>CABSUD010000006.1:0-15251 GCA_902480795.1 uncultured Collinsella sp.
CTAGGTGCCTGACCTGCAAACTTCTGGTCGGGACGACTGGATTCGAACCAGCGACCCCTTGACCCCCAGTCAAGTGCGCTACCAAGCTGCGCCACGTCCCGAAGCTTTTGTTTGTTGCTCTGCTCTCGCTCGCAACAGGGAGTATATTAACCCGAAACTTTAGACTTGTGCAAGAACTTTTTTATAAATTTTGAAGCAAGTCCAAAATTGTATCTGCGAGCTGGGGTTTCGTTTGCACGGGAAGCTCTTGCGTACCCGTTGTGCTTACAATCCAGGCCTTGTTAGTGTCGGTTCCAAAGCCCGAATCGGCGCGTGAGACATCGTTGGCGATAATGGCATCGCAACCTTTGCGTGCCAATTTGCGCTCGGCGTACTCGACAACGTTATCGGTCTCGGCCGCAAAGCCGATCACACTCCGATTTCCCTTTTGGCGCGAGAGCTCGGCCAAGATATCGACCGTTTCGACAAGCTCGATGCGATCCAAGCGTTCGTTGGACTTTTTGAGCTTATGGTCGGCAGGGGCCGCCGGGGTATAGTCGGCGACGGCAGCCGCACAAATTGCCGCATCGGCCGTCTGGAAGGCGCTCAGCGCCGCCTCCAGCATCTCTGCGGCGGTTTGCACGCGCACGCACTCCACGCCGCGGGGAACATCGAGCGATGTCGGTCCCAACACGAGCGTGACTTCGGCACCGCGGCGTGCGGCCTCCCCCGCCAGGGCGATGCCCATCTTGCCCGAAGAGCGGTTGCCAATGAAGCGCACCGGGTCGATCGGTTCGTGCGTGGGGCCGGCGGTAATCACGATGCGCTTACCTGCCAGGTCCTGAGGCGCGGGGTTGAGCACCTCACAGACAGCCTCGACGATGTCCTCGGGCTCGCTCATACGTCCCGTGTCCACGTCGCCGCAGGCAAGGTAGCCGCTGCCGGGTCCCACCACATGGACACCGCGCTCGCGCAGCGTGGACATGTTGGCCTGTGTCGCCGGCGCCTTCCACATGCCGTTGTTCATAGCGGGTGCGATCACGATGGGTCGCGGCGTTGCCAGCAGCGTGGTGGAGATGAGGTCGTCGGCGATGCCGTTGGCCATCTTGGCGATGATATTGGCCGTCGCGGGCGCCACGACCACCAGATCGGGCTCCTGCGCCAGCGAAATGTGGTGGATGGGGTCGGAGGGGTCGTCGAATAGGCCCACGGCAACGGGCTCGTTGGTGAGCGCACGAAAGGTGAGCGGGCCCACAAACTCGGTGGCATGCTCGCTCATAACGACCTTGACGCGCGCGCCGCGCTTTTGCAGCAGGCGCACGATATTGCACGACTTATAGGCGGCGATCCCGCCGGTAATGCCCAGCAGGATCGTTTTTCCCTCAAGTTGCATTGAATTGTTGGATGCCGCCGTCATCGCTAGGCTTCCTTGCTCGGGAGTACCAGGAGGCGGTGGCAGTACGGGCAGTGCGTAATCTCGCTACCGTCGTGGTTAAGGTCGCTCATGGACGATGCCTGCAGCGCGGTGTGGCAGACCGTGGGGATGTTGCCCTGGATGGTCTCGACGGCCAGGCCACGGAACTGCTTGAGCAGACGCTCGTAGTCGGTGAGAACGTCGGCCGGCAGCGTGGCAGCAAGCGCGGTGCGCTCCTTCGTGGCGGCGTCAATCTGAGCCTGCAGGTCGGCAGCCTTGGCACGGGCGGCCTTGGTGTCGGCCTTTACGCCCTCCTCGAACTTGGCGATGATGGCCTGTGCGCGAGCCTCGCGGTCGAGCGCCTCCTTATGGGCGACAACGACGTCCTTGCGGGTGTGCTCGATCTTGTCCAGACGCTTGGCCAGGGTGGCGAGCTCGTTCTCCAGGTCCTGAACCTCGCGGTAGTCGGAGCCGTCGACGTGGCGCTTCTTGGCAGCCTCGATGGCGTTGTTAGTCTGAATCTCGGTGGTGTTGAGATCGTCGAGCTCAATGTCCAGATCCTTGCGCTGGGCGTAGAGCTTGGTCATCTCGGACTTGAGCTTCACATAGGTCTTGCGCTTGGAAGCGAGCTCCTTGAGCTCCGGCATATTGGCAAGTTCGCTCTTGTTGCGGGCGAGCTCCAAATCGATCTGTTGCAGCTTGAGTAGCGTAGCGCCGGCGCTCATAAGTTCTCTCCTTTTGTCACAGTCCACCATTGGCAAGGGTTCAGTATTTTAATCGTATGATGGGGGTCGACCCCGGCGTCAACTGCAGAGTTCATCAATATATCAACGAACGGCTCCTCAGAGCGGTCGTGACCGAGCAAGATCACCGGCAGCCCGCGTAAGGCAAGGTCTTGCGTCACGTGGTAGCCCGCCTCGCCCGTCACGACAACGTCCGCGCCCGCGGCGATGGCGAGCTCTCCAAAGTCGCCCAGGGAGCCGCCCAAAATGGCGACGGTGCGGCACGGGCGATCGGCTTCGCCCCACACACGCGGGTCGCTGCCGAAGGCCGTGGCAGCACGGGTGGCAAGATCGCGCAGCATACACGGGTCGTTGAGCGTTGCAAGCGCGCCCAGGCCGGTTGCCTCGGGGTCGTCCACGTGTTCCAGTGAGCTCACGGGTGCGGCACCCAGCAGCTCGCTCAGGCCGACACGGGCTTCGTGCGAGCGGTCCAGGTTGGTGTGGAGCGTTATGATGCTCACGCCGCAACGGGCCGCCTCATAGAGTGCCGCGCTGCACTGGGGGCGAGTGGCATCCGCTGGACAAAACGCCTCGGGCGCCTTGATATAGACAGGATGATGCGTCAGCAGCACGTTTGCACCAGCTTCTTGGGCGCGGAGAACATTAGCTTCGGTCGCATCGAGCGCGCAGGCAACACCGGTGATCTCAGCAGCGGGATCTCCCACAGATAGCCCAACATGATCCCAGCCCTCGGCGTCCATCTTGGGGTAGCGCGCCAGCAGCGCACGTTCAAGCTCGACGACGATCATGCGGCACCCACGATCGAGAGCAGCGTCTGGGCAAACTCGTCCAGATCGCCCGGATTCACACGGTCATCGAAGGAGATGCGCAGTGCACCCAGGGCCTGCTCGCGGCCAATACCCATGGCGCTGAGAACATGGCTCGGGTCCATGCTGCCGCTCGAGCAGGCAGAACCGGCCGATACCTCAAAGCCGGCGGCGTCTAGCTTGATGATGAGCTCCTCGGAGTCCATGCCGTCGACGTAGATTGAAACCATACCCGGCAGACGATCGGCCTGTGCGTAGTCGCCCATCGTGGCGTGAATGCGAGGATGGGCTGTAAGCGTGGTGTAGAGTTTATCGGACAGGGCCTGCAGCGTCGCTCGCTCCTGGGCCACATGGGGCGCCAGAGACGAGGCGGCAGCGGCAAAAGCCAGCTGCGTGCGCAGGTCCTGTGTGCCGGCGCGACGGCCGGCTTCCTGTCCACCGCCAAAGATGCGCGGACGCAGCGGCGTGCGGTTCTTAAGGTAGAGCGCGCCGGATGCCACAGGGCCGCCGATCTTGTGCGCGGCAACGGTCATAGCATCGACGCCCAGCTCGGTGACATCGATCGGAATATGCAAGTAGCCCTGGATGGCATCGGTATGGAACAAGGAGCCGACAGCATGTGCGGCGGCGGCTAGCTCGCGGATGGGCTGCACCACGCCGGTCTCGTTGTTGGCGACCATAATGCTCACGAGCGCCACATCGTTGCCGAGCAGCTCCGTGAGCGCAGCAGGCTCAATGTAGCCCGCGCGGCAGGGCTGCACCAGGTCGACGGTAAAGCCGGCAGCACGCAGCAGCGGCAGGTTGTCCAGAATCGAATCGTGCTCGATGGCCGAAACGATTACACGATCGCGCTTGCGATCGCGCTGACGAGCGCCCTCGGCAAGACCGAGCAGCGCCAGCTGGTTGGCCTCGGTGCCGCCGTTGGTAAGGATGATCTCGGACGGGCGGACGCGCGCGCCAAAGCTGCGGGCGATCTCGCGACGCGCCACTTCCAGGCGCGCAGCGGCCTTGCGGCCGAGCGAATGCAGCGAGTTGGGGTTGACGCCGGCAAGCTCGCTGTCGTCGTACTCGCGCTGCGCAAGGAGCGCCTCGGCGCGCATTGGCGTCGAGGCGGCATAGTCAAGATTCACGGGTATGCGGTTTTGACCTGCGGTCATAAGGGTTTATGCCTCCTGTGCGGCCTCGTTGCCCAGCTTCTGCAGCAGCGCAACCTCGGCAGCGGGATCTTCGGACTTAAATACGGCGGAGCCGGCTACGAGCACGTTGGCACCGGCCTTGACGACCTCTGCGATGTTTTTGGAAGAAATGCCGCCGTCGACCTCGATCATGGGAGACACGCCGTGGCGTTCGCACATGGCCTTGAGCTCGTGGAGCTTATGCAGAGTGCCCGGGATAAAGCTCTGGCCGCCAAAGCCAGGGTTCACGCTCATGAGCAGCACCATATCGACAACGTCAATGATGCTCTCGAGCACGCAGACGGGCGTGGCGGGGTTGAGCACCACTCCGGCCTTGACGCCGCGCTGCTGCAGATGCGTGAGCGTGCGGTGCAGGTGCGTGGAGGCCTCGTAGTGCACGGTGATCATATCGGCACCGGCGTCTGCGTACCAATCGACCGTCTCGTCGGGGTTCGATACCATCAGGTGCGCGTCGACCGGTACATCGGTGGAGCGCTTGACGGCCTTAAGAATGTCAACGCCAAAGGTCAGGTTGCCGGTAAAGTGACCGTCCATGACGTCGAAGTGCACGTAGTCGGCACCGGCGATCTTGTCGAGCTCGCCCTTGAGGTTGGCCATGTCGGCCGAAAGGACGGATGGAGCGATTTTGATGGAACCCATGGTAGAAGCCTTTCTGCGCTAGTCGGTGAGTCCGTAGAACTCTTGAGAGGGGACGCGATCGGTAAGAATCTCGAGCGCCCTATCCAAAGTAACACCGTTGTAGAGCGTTTGCTCCACGGCAAAGGTGAGCGGAATGTCTACGCCCAGTGAACGGGCGAGCTCGCTGACGCTGCGGGCGGCGACGGCGCCTTCCACCACCATATGCGTGCGCGTCTGGTACTCGTCGAGCGACACGCCGTGGGCAAACTCGTAGCCAAAGGTACGGTTGCGCGAATGCTCCGAGGTGCAGGTGGCAATGAGGTCGCCCATGCCGGCAAGTCCCATGCAGGTCATAGCTTGACCGCCGCGGGCGTGCACCAGACGGCTGATCTCGGCCAAGCCGCGCGTCATGATGAGGGCAAGTGTGTTGTCGCCCGCGCCCGAGCCCGCGGAGATGCCGCATACGATGGCGATAACGTTCTTCATGGCGCCGCAGACCTCGACACCGGTCATGTCCTGCGATAGGTAGATGCGGAAGGCCGTGGAAAGCAGCAGCTCCTTAAAGGTCTCCCCTATCTGCGGGTCTTCGCTGGCGATGACGGCGGCAGAAAGCCCGCCGCGGCAGATTTCCTCGGCATGGTTGGGGCCCGAGAGGGCCGCCACACGACGCTCGTTGCCGATCTCGCTGGCGATGACCTCGCTCATGAGCAGGCCGGACTCGGGCTCAATGCCCTTGGTGAGGCAGAGCACTGGGGCATCGGCGGCGATAAAGGGCGCGGCCTGGTGGCACACGCTGCGCAGGTGCGTCGAAGGAACGGCAAAGATGATGGCATCGGTGCCTTCGAGTGCCTGCGCCAGATCCGTCGTGGCAACAACATTGGTCGGCAGTTCATAGTCCACTAGGTAGCGAGGATTACGGTGCTCGCCATTGATGCCGACGGCGGTCTGCTCGCTATGGGCCCACATGGTCACGTGCTCGGCTCGCGCGGCGGCAAGGCCGGCGACGGCGGTTCCCCAGGAGCCGGAGCCAATCAGCGCAACATTCATGACTCTCTCCTACTTATCGTCGGGCTCGGTGACGCGCTTGGTAAACGAGAGCTTGGACTCCTTACCGGCCATGAGCTTTTTGATGTTCGCACGATGGGCCCACACCACGGTGATGCCGATTAACGCCATGCAAAACTTGAGGCCCAGGCTGCTGTACGGAAAGACCGCGCAGGCAGCGATGGGAAGTCCGATGGCAGCGGCGAGCGAGCCCACCGACACAAACTTGGTGATGGCGACGGCCACGATAAACATGCCCAGCAGCGACAGGCCAATGGGCCAGTACCAGGCGAGGATGACGCCCAGGCCCACGGCAATACCCTTGCCGCCGTGGAAGTTGAGGTAGGGCGAGAAGATGTGGCCCCACACGGCTGCCAGGCAGATGACGCCCAGCATCCAGTCGCCGGCGGCGCCGGGGGCCATAATGCTCACGGGGAAGCCATAGCCCACGCTCGCGATGAGCGGACGCGCGATAAGGACGCAGATGGCGCCCTTAAGGCAGTCGAGCAGCAGGGTGAGTGCGGCCACTTTGGGGCCGGCCACGCGCAGGGCGTTGGTGGTGCCGATATTGCCGGAGCCCGCCTTGCGAATGTCAGTGTGGTTGAACACGCGGCCGAGGATCAGGCCAAACGGAATCGCTCCGATAAAGAACGAGACCACGGCACAGATGACGGTCAGCAGAATCGGATTAAGCATCCTTTTGCTCCTTCTTCCTGAAGAAGAGTCGAATGGGCGTACCGGCGAAGTCGAAGGTCGAGCGCATGCGGTTCTCTACGTAGCGCTGGTAGGTGTCGTTGACCAGGTCGCTGTGGTTGACGAAGAACGTGAACGTCGGCGGGTTGACGCCCGTCTGGGTCACGTAGTGCATGCGCAGGCGGCGCTTGCCGTCTACCACGGTATGACCGAACTCGCGCAGGTCGGTGAGGAACGTGTTGAGGCGCGAGGTGCTGATCTTTTGCGAGCGCGTCTTCTCGGCGGCGTCGACCATGCCCCAGATCTTCTCGATGCTGCGGCCAGTCAGGGCAGAGATGCGCAGGTACTGGGCCCAGGGAGCCATGACGCCCAGACGGCGGTCGACGGTCTCCATGCAGGCCTCGCGCTTGCGGTCGTCGTCGAGCAGGTCCCACTTGTTGAGCAGCACCACGATGGCACAGCCGCGCTCAATGGCAAGGCCCATGACCTTCTGGTCCTGCTCGGTAACGCCCACGGAGGCGTCGACGACGAGCAGCGCCACGTCGGCACGGTCGATGGCACGCAGGCCGCGGACCATGGAGTAGTACTCGATATTCTCGTATACGGTGCTCTTCTTGCGAATACCCGCGGTGTCGACCATGCGGTAGTGCTTGCCGTTGCGCTCCACGACGGTGTCGATGGCGTCGCGCGTGGTGCCGGCAATGTTCGACACGATAGAGCGGTCGGCGCCCAGGATGCGGTTGAACAGCGAGGACTTTCCGGCGTTGGGGCGGCCGATGATGGCCACGTTCAGCGCATCGGGGAACTCGTCGGCGACCTCGTCCTCCTCCTCGGGCAACAGGGCCACGATATCGTCGAGCAGGTCGCCCGTGCCATGGCCGTGCAGGGCCGAGAGCGGCGTGGGCTCACCGATGCCGAGGGAATAGAACTCCCAGATACTGTCGTTCTCGCGATCGGGGTTGTCGAGCTTGTTCACCAGCAGAAAGACCGGCTTGTCGCAGCGCTTGAGCATGCGGGCGACCGACTCGTCCTCCTCTGTGACGCCGGTGCGGCCGTCGACCACAAACAGGATGACGGCGGCTTCCTCGGCGGCGGCGAGTGCCTGGTCGCGGATGGACGTGGCAAAGACGTCATCGCTCTTGAGCGGCTCGATGCCGCCCGTGTCGACGATGGTGAACTCGCGGCCGTTCCAATCGGCCGTGTGATATGAGCGGTCGCGCGTGACGCCGCGAGACTCATGGACGATGGCTTCCGAGGTCTGGGCCAGGCGGTTAACGAGCGTGGACTTGCCCACGTTGGGGCGTCCGACGACGGCGACGATAGGTTTCATCTGCTCTCCTTTAATGGGTAGGGTCAGTGGAATTGTTAGAGTCTGCGGGCACAATGCCAAGGATGTGTTCCAGGGTATCGAGCAGCTCATGCGGCATGGTCGACACCACATGAACCTCGGCGCCGCGACTGGTAAGGCTTGCGAGTAAATCGTCACGATGATACTCGTCAAGCGTCATGCCGTCAGCGTTGAACATGAGCTTAGGCACAAAGAGCATAACCCCCGACAGGTCTTGGGGCAGCTGCTCCAAGATGTCACACGCGACGATGAGGCCGGTCACGTCCACATTGCCGCCAAAGTAGCGGTTCTTGATGGCTGTGACGGTGCCGGCGAGACCATACGGCGACTCCACAAAGCGCGCCACGGTGTCGCGTGCGCTGGCGCCTGAGAGACATAGAAGCCGCTGGTTGCGGGCGGCGACGGCCTCGCGGACGCGGGCCAGACGCTCGGCGTCGGTAGTCAGCACGTCGTCGGTCTCGTCCAGATACGAGCGGATCATGCCGATGCCGTCGTAGTACTGCGGGTAACCGTCGTAAAAGTCCGCCTCGGGTGGCTCGATGCCGGCGTCCAGATAGAACTCGTCGCTCATCTGGAACGTGTGGCGGCCAAAGCGCTCGAAGGCACGGTCCTGGAAGGGCCGGATCATGGCGATGGTCTCGCGCGCCAGCTCGGGCTTGTCGCTGTAGGACCAGCTAAAACGGTTCTGATGCTTGGTAAAACCGAGCGGCACAATGCCCAGGCTTGTGATTTGCTCGTGCTCCTCGCAAAAGCGCAGGGTCTTTTCCAGCTCCTCGCCGTCGTTCATGCCGGGGCACAACACGATCTGCGCGTGAATCTCGATGCCGGCGGCCATGATGGCCTCGAGCACATCCATGCCGCGCTGGGCGTTGCGGCCCATCATGCGTCGGCGGACATCGGGGCTCACGGCGTGGACCGACACGTTCATGGGGCTCATGTTGCGTTGGATGACGTTTTGCACGTCCTCGTCGGTAAGGTTCGTGAGCGTGACAAAGTTGCCCTGCAAAAAGCTCAGGCGGTAGTCGTCGTCGCGAATGTAGAGCGTGGAGCGGCCGCCCTTGGGCAGCATCGTCATAAAACAGAACACGCAGGCGTTTACACAGGTGCGCATGCCGTCGAAGATGGGGCCATCGAACTCAAGGCCCCAGTCCTCTCCCGGGAAGCGGTCGAGCTCGACTGGGGTGACGCTGTTGTCGCGCGGGTCGAAAACCTCGAGGTCGACGGTGTCGTCGTCTGCCTCCCAGAGCCACACGATCATGTCGGTGAGCTGCTCGCCGTTGACCGTGAGCACGCGCATGCCCGGCTCGATACCCACATCCCATGCGGGCGATTCGGGACGCACGTTCTTTACGAGCGCGCCCTCACCCGGCTCGGGGTCGCGGCTGCGCCCGTAATCGGCCACCTCGGCGGCGTATGCGGGTACGGTCTGGTCCATGGTTAGCGGTAAAGCTCCTTGATGCGCTCGACGGCGCGCTCGATGTGTTCTTGCGGGGTGGAGGCTCCGGCGGTGATGCCGATGTGGTGAGCGTCGGTAAACCACGCGCCCTGGAGCTCGGAAGCTTCCTCGATGTGATGCGTGTGCTCGCAGGCGTCTGCGCAAATTTGAGCCAGGCGGCGGGTGTTGCCCGAGTTCTTGCCGCCCACGACGACCATGCAGTCGCAGCGGTTGGCAAGTGTGGCTGCTGCCTGTTGACGCTCACTCGTGGCGGCGCAGATGGTGTTGATCACACGCAGCTCCTGCACGCGCGGGGTGATAGCCGCCACGACCTCGGCGAGGTTCTGCGCGGTCTGGGTGGTCTGCACGACGAGGCCTACCTTGCCCTTGAGCGACAAGGCGTTGGCGTCAGCGGCACAGCTCACGACCTGCGCATCGTCGCCTGCGTGGCCTAGAATGCCCTCGACCTCGGGGTGCCCCGGCTCGCCCACGACGATCACACGGTAGCCCTCGCGCACCAGGCGCTCGGCCGCCACATGGACCTTCTTCACGTAGGGGCAGGTGGCATCGACCACGTTGAGGCCGCGCTTGCGGGCAGCATCGATCACCTGCGGCACTACGCCGTGTGCGCGGATGATCACGGTACCCGATGCTGCGTCGTCCAGGGTCTCGGCCAGGCCAACGCCTGCCTCAGCAAGCTCGCGCACCACGATGGGGTTATGGATGAGCGGTCCCAAGGTATGGACCTGAGCGCACTCCCCTGCCTGCGGCGCGGCGGCCAACGCCATGTCGAGCGCGCGCTGTACGCCGTAGCAAGTGCCGGCATGCGCGGCGATCTCGATGACGGGGACGACCTCCTCAGCGGCGGCCGTGGCGGTATTCATGACGTTCTCACCCATGGCTAGAACCTGCCCGGATGCTCGGCGCACAGCTCGTCGCGCATCTTATAGACACGGTCCATCGCCTCGGACTCAAACCAGGCCAGGCGCTCCGTGCGCTTAAGCCCGGCGGGTGCATCGGAAAGCGAGACGGCCTTGCCGGCACGAATCCAGCACTTCTTGGGACGCATGAGCTTTTTGCCCGCGGGCGTGATGTCGGACCAGCCGCAGATGGCGAGCGGGTTGACGGGCGCCTTGCCCATCTGGGCGATGAGCGCAAAACCGCCGTGGACCTCGGGCTTGATCTCGCGCGAGCGGATGCGCGTGCCCTCGGGGAAGATCAAGACGTCCTCGCCGCGCTGCAGCGCATGCTGGGCGGCGCGCAGGCACTTCATATCGGCAGTACCGCGCTCCACGGGGATGCCGCCAACGCGGCTAAAGGCCCAGCGCACAATCTTGCTCTTGGCGAACTCGGACTTAAAGATGGGACGGATGCGGCGGCCCCCAAAGAACAGCGCCGTCTCCACGGCCAAGAGCTCGGCCATCGAGGTGTGGTTGCAGATGACCACGCTGCCGCGGCCTTCCTGGCGCTCAAACAACAGGTCGGCATCCTCGACCTTCCAACGCCACATGAGCTTGGAGAAGGCCCAAAGGATGGCCATGACTACGACGACGGTGCCGCGGATGAGCGCCGGAAACTCGGCGTAGGGGGCGTTATAATAGTCCTCGGGCGTCTGCTTAAACAGGCGCATGGGCTACCTCCTTTGGTTGATGAGGTCCTCGATAATGCTGACGACCTCGTCGATGGTGTGGGCGGTGGAGTCGACGTGCACGGCGTCCTCGGCGGGCACGAGTGGAGCGACCTCGCGGCTGCTGTCGAGCTTGTCGCGCTGCTTAAGGGCGTCGAGGGTCTCGTCGACCTCGGCCTCGAGCTGCTCGGACGTGAGCGGCTGGGCGTCGTTTTGGTGACGCTGCAGCACGCGGCGGCGGGCGCGCTCGCGCGGGTCGGCGGTCAGGAAGACCTTGACCTGCGCGTTAGGGAACACGACGGTTCCGATGTCGCGACCCTCGGCCACGATATCGCGGTCCTCTGCGGCACGGCGCTGATGGATGAGCATGGCGGCGCGCACGCCCGGGTAGGCCGAGACCTTGGACACGTTGGCGTCAACCTGCGGGGTACGAATGGCGGCCGATGCGTCCGCGCCGTCGATGGTCAGACGCGTGTCCTCGCCGGTACCGTTGGTAAAGCGGATTTCGATCTGCTCGGCGAGGGCATCGATGGCTGCCTCGTCGTCCAGGTCGATGCCGCGGTTGAGCGCGGCGAAGGTGACGGCGCGATACATGGCGCCCGTGTCGAGCTTGTTAAAGCCAAGCTGACGGGCGATCTCCTTGGCGATGGTGGACTTGCCGGAACCGGCGGGGCCGTCGATGGCGACGATCATGCAATGCTTCCTTTCGATGGGTGACGTGCTGGTATGGTTCGCGGGCGTTGGGGCGCGGCGGGTTGCCTAGCCCGTGTAGCGCTCGCGGTAGGTGTTGCGCTTGGGTGCGGAGCCGTGGCTGCCGTGGTGACGCGTGCGGCTGGCGGGCGTGTCTTGGGGCTTGCCGCCGCGCATGGCGCTGGCCTGCTTGGGAGGGATGCCACCGCTTTTGAGGATCTGCACCTCGCGGTCGGTGAGCTCGCGCCACGAGCCCTTGGCCACGTCCTTGAGCTCCAGGCCGGCAAAGTTGCAGCGGTGCAGGCGGATCACCGGGTGGTGAATCTTGCTCAGCATGCGCTTGACTTGGTTCTTGCGTCCCTCGCGGATGATGACCTCCACGGCGGTGGTGCCGGGTTTGACGCCTTGCGGAGCCACAGCCTCGGCCTCTCGCGGGCCGATGATGCGGCAGATCGCCGGCTGGCAGAGGCCGTCGTCGAGCTCGATGCCACGGCGGAGCGGGTCTAGATCGCGTTCTGTCAGCCGCCCGTCCACGAGTGCTTGGTAGGTCTTGTAGACGTGCTTGCTGGGGTGCAGCAGGTCCTGCGACAGGTCGCCGTCGGTGGAAAAGAGCAATAGGCCTGTGGTGTCGCGGTCCAGGCGGCCCACCGGGAACAGGCCCGGAAAGCGGTCGCGGGGGACCAGGTCGGCCACGCAAGGGCGCTCCTGCGGGTCGCTCATGGTGGTGAGGTAGCCGGTCGGCTTGTAGAGCATCAGGTACACGGCACCCTGGTTGAGCTTGACGGGCATGCCGTCGACCTCGATGTGATCGCGGTCGACGTCGACCTTGGTGCCCAGCTCGGTCGCGACCTGGCCGTTGACGGTCACGCGGCCGGCGGTCATCAGATCCTCCGAGCCGCGGCGGCTCGCCACGCCCGCGCGCGCCAAAAAGCGCTGCAGGCGCATGGTGTGCGGGTAGACGGGCTGGGCGTCGGTTGCGGATACTGCGTTGCCCATGGCGCGCGTCTCCCCTACTTCGTTAGTCCTCGTCATGCAAATCCTCCGAGGTCTCGTCGACGACTAGGGCCTCCAAGTCCTCGACTGCCTCAACATCTTCAACATCGGTATCGAGCAGTTCGCGCTCTTCGTCCAGGTCCTCGGCCTGCTCCTCGAGCGTGGACTGAATGCTGCGGCCGCTCAGGCGCTCACGGATAAACTGACGCGACTGCTCGTCGGGGGCAAACTGCTCCAGATCGGGCAGGTCGCGGGTGGAGCGCAGACCGAACTTTTCCAAGAAGGCGTTGGTCGTGCCGTAGATGATGGCTTGACCGCGTTGGGGGTCGCGGCCAAGCTCGCGCACCAGGCCCTTATCGACGAGGGACGCGATGACGCCGTCGGAATTGACGCCGCGGATGCCCTTGACCACCTCGCGCGTCACGGGCTGGTGGTATGCGATGACGGCCAGAGTTTCGAGCGCCGCCTGCGACAGCTTTTGCGTGTCCCAGCTCAGCACGTAGGCCTCGACCACGTCGTGATAGGCGGGGTGCGTAAACAGGCGCCAGCCGCCGGCGACCTCGCGCAGCTGAAAGCCGCGATTGGCCTCCTCGTATTCAACCTTGAGCTCGGCGAGCAGCGATGCGCACTCGCCCGGGGCGATATCCAGCGCAC
Organism: uncultured Collinsella sp.; assembly: GCA_902480795.1. GTDB lineage: Bacteria > Actinomycetota > Coriobacteriia > Coriobacteriales > Coriobacteriaceae > Collinsella. The sequence goes on from CABSUD010000006.1 coordinate 13,241, forward strand.
CTGCCAGCGCGGGTGCGCTCACGGGGTCGCTCGACACCAGCAGCAGCGCCTCGAGGGCGCCTTTGAGGCTGTTTGCCTCCAGCGTGGAAAGGGTTGACATGGTTGCGGCTCCTATTCGGTGAGTTCGGGGCCCTCGCCGGGCACGTATGCCTCGGCGCCCTCGACTCGGTTGATGCAGATGGTTCCGAAGATCTCGTCCTGGCTCAGCGTGAGCGAGCCGCGCTTGGCGAGCTCGAGCATGGCTAGGAAGGTAACGACGAGCTGCTCGGTGGTAGCGTCGCCGTCCAACAGCTCGCGGAAGGTGCAGGTTTGGTGCGCCATGGTAAAGCGGTCGACTGAGGCCACGGTCAGGTCGAGCGGTACGCGATGCGGCGCCACATGCTCGGCCTCCAGCAGGAAGGTCTGGCGCTTGCCGTCCAGGTCGGCACATATGACGGCGAGACCGCGCAGCGTGATGCCGGCAAGGTAGTCGGGCATAAGGCCTAGGAACTCGGGGTCGGGGCCGGCCACGCGCGGATGCATGCGGCTCTCTGCCTGCATCCGCGCGCCAAGTGCCGCCGCCGCGCCCTTAAACTGCTTGTAGGCGATCAGGCGCTGGATCAGGACCTCGCGCAGGGCGTCGCCGTCGAGCGCGCTGAGCTCCTCGAGGTCTTCGTCGAACTCGTCATCGTCGTCATCGACTTTGCGCGGGGCCTCCTGGGGGACCAGAGAGGCGGCCTTGATGTCCAAAAGGGTTGCCGCAACCAGCAAAAAGTCGCTCGCCACGTCCAGGTCCAGCGCCTCGATGCGCTCAGCCTCGGCAAGGTACTGCTCGGCCACCTCGCTGATGGAGATGGCGCCGATATCTACTTTTTGGCGGGTTACCAGCTGCAGCAGCAGGTCGAACGGTCCGCTGTAGACCTGCGTCGACACGCGATACGACATCTTCGACCTCCTTTGACGGCGCCTTCGCGGCGCGGTTTGGGTGCATGTTACGACCGTTTTGCACGGTCGACCTGTAAGTTTACCTTAGATGCCGGCGATTGCGAAGTTGAGCAGCTGCTCAGCAAGCGGATACACGGTAACGTCGAAATAACGGCCGATCACATCGATGCCGGTCCACATGGGCAGCAGGTACAGCACAATGATGAGGATGGGCATGGCGTATTGCTGCAGGCGGTAGTAGTTGGTGAGCGCCTTGCCTTTGAGGAACGGCACAATGATCGACGAGCCATCGAGTGGCGGGATCGGGATGAGATTGAAGAACGCGAGTGACAGGTTGACCACGATGAACGTGGCGCCGAAGTTCATGATCTGTGACGCTAGGGCAAAGGACATGCTGGTGTAGAGGTTGCCGTACGTTGCGTGTATGAGGGCGGCCGCGAGGCACGCGAGTGCGATGTTTGACGCGGGGCCGGCCACGCTCACCAGGACCTCGTCGCGCTTGGGGTGCTTGAGGTTGTTGAGGTAGACGGGCACGGGCTTGGCAAAGGCGAACACCGGGCCGCCGGCCGCAAGCATGAGCAACGGCAGGAGGATGGTGCCAAACGGGTCGATGTGGTTGAGCGGGTTGAGTGAGACGCGGCCGCGCGAACGGGCCGTCTTGTCGCCGAGCGCCCAGGCCGCGGCGGCGTGCGCGCTCTCGTGGATGACAATACCCACGATGACGGCAACGGCGCTGGCGAGCAGGTTCATGAGGTGGCTGTTGGACATGACGCCCCCTAGCGGACGCGGCGCGAGGCGCGTGTGAGCAGGTAGTCGGCCGCAAACAAAATAACGGTGACGATGGCGTAATCCAGGCGGAACACACCGCCGAAGGGCGATGTGATGACGCCGTAGCCGGCGATAGCACTCGGCAGCGCGCGCGAAAGCTCAACGACAAAGCCTACGATCTGCAGCTTGGCGGTCAGGCCGCTGAAGCACAGCAGCACGGTCATCGCGCTCATAAAGATGCCGCAGATGCGGCACGCGATGGCGATGATGCTCATCGCCACGGCAGCGGCCTTACGAGAGTTCACGCGCGGTCTCCTCT
>CABSUD010000007.1:0-14492 GCA_902480795.1 uncultured Collinsella sp.
AAACCAAACAAACCAGATAAACGGCGTGGTATGGCCCCTCAACAAAGCCATTTAGGATGCTAGGCGGTCGGTGCGTTCCTAAACGTGTAGTTGCCCGGAGAGCGCACATTGATATAGGTTACACCCTCTACCTGCGAAAGTAGCTTGGTCACGATGCGTTCTTTCTTGGCGATATCATCCGAATCGCCCAGCGACACCTCGACGCCATTGTCGAGATTTGCCGAGATAGCTTCAACGGAAGGCGTGGAAATATCCTTCACCTGGCCCAAGAACTCGCTCGAGAAACCGCGTGCGTAATCCAGGCCGGCCTTGACGGCCTTGGAGCTCACCGCCCGACCCGAAACCGGTGCGACATCGGCCGAGACGTCAGTCAACAGCACGGCGCCGTAGTGCTTGGCAAGCGCCAGGGCCGCATCGATGCCGGTCAGGGTGTTGGCACCCTCCCCCGATGTGATGACGCTCCCCTGGTCGTCCACCTCGACAGACGTCGACAGCGGAGCGATCCAGGTGTCATCGTCACCGATAGCCCAGGCAAGATCATCGGAGCTGATATACGCAATGGCGATAACTTTACGCTCCGTCGGCGTGATGACAAGCGTATGGGGAAACTGGCGCTGGACATCCACGCCCGAGACCCACGGATTTTGCTTGAGGCCCTCGGTGATCTGATCGGGATCCACGTTAAAAAGCGACGTATTCTCGGGAAGATTGATGAGCTGCATGGCATCGTGCTTGGTCACATGCTCGCTGCCATGAATCTGAATATCGGTGGCAGCGAACAGGCCAGAGTTGATGGCGACGATGGCAACAATGGCAAGTACGGCCAAGGCTGCCAGGATGCCGCCCGCGATTTTGCCCTTACCTTTAATGGCAGAAGCGACGTCGGACGTCTTGCTTGCCATGGCACCCAGCGATGACAGCGGCTTGATGCCCTTTTTTGCCGAAGCCGCCTCGGCGGCGGGTACCGATGTCAGCGAACGCGGCTTAGCGCCAGCCAACGTACGGCCGGCATGCGGCGCACGGGCTCCCAGCGAAGGCTTGGGCGTCGCCATGGGCCGGGAGGTCTTGGTGCCCATCGCCGGTTTGGGCGTCACCGAAGAACGCGGAGCCGGACGACTCGTCTTTTTAGAGGCGGGGCGTCCTCCCAGCTGCGAGCCGACGACCGGGCGCTTGGCAGGACGAACGGACCCAGCAGACTTGGAAGGCATGGCGGGCTTATGTTGAGACTGGGCAGGTGCGCCGGAACGCCCTCCGGCGCGGCGGAAGGTTGGTTTCGATGCTCTAGAAGCCGAGGAATTTAACTTCCGGTCTGAGCTCGATGCCATACGCCTCCCTCACCTTTCCGTGCACATGCCTGATAACCGCGGCCACGTCATCGGCCGAGGCGGTTCCGTTATTAACGATAAAATTAGCGTGTACGGGCGAAACTTCCGCACCGCCAACCGAAAAACCCTTTAATCCACAATCCTCAATCAACTTGCCCACGCTTGCGTCGGGCGGGTTGCGAAAGACCGATCCGCAGGATGCACGGCCCATGGGCTGCGTGCGCTTGCGGCGCGTCAGGTACCGCTCCATGCGCTCGCGAATGTCTGCCTTGGGCGCGGGCTTGAGTTTAAGCACGCACTCGAGAATGATCTCGTTACGCGGCAGGCTGCACTCGCGATACCCCCAAGCGATCTCGGACCCTGCATAGTGCTTAATACCGGACGCCGGATCAAACGTGACCACGTCCTCGATAAGGGAGCCGATCCACTCGGTCCGCGTGCCTGCGTTCATGGACACGGCGCCGCCGACCGAACCGGGAATACCGACCGCGAACTCAAGGCCCGAAAGCCCGCGCGACAAGGCATCGTTGACCAAACGCGCGAACATCACGCCCGCACCAACGGTCAGCGTGCAGCCGTCCTCGGCAACAACCGTGCGCTGAAACTCACGTCCCAGCGAAATAACGGCGCCGCGATAACCGGCATCGGCAACCAACAGGTTGGATCCCTTACCGATAATCACCCACGGCACCTGCTCGCGGTCAAGCACCGCCACGGCGCGACGCAGGGCATGGTAGCTATGGCACGTCACAAAGAGGTCGGCCTTGCCGCCGATACGATAGCTTGTATGGCGTGCAAGACGTTCGTCCTCGACCACGTCCGTGTCGATCATGCCCGAAAGCGCCATGACGGCGTTAAACAGACCCATAGAGGTTAAGCGTCTTTCTTGGCAGTCAGATACTCGATGAACTCGGGGCCGACGGTCGTAACGTCGCCGGCACCCATGGTGAGCAGCAGGTCGCCCTCGCCCACGAGCTTCTCAAGCTCCTGGTTGAGCTCAAGACGGCTGGAGCAGTACACGACCTCCTTGCCGGGATGCTTGGCGCGAACGGTATCTGCGAGCATCTTGGAGGTAACGCCCGGAATCGGCATCTCGCCGGCGGAGAACACATCAATCAGCAGCAGCTTATCGGCGTTGGCAAAGGCGTCGGCAAAGTCATCGCACAGAGCCTGCAGGCGCGAATAGCGGTGCGGCTGGAACACGACATCGACATGTTTGTAGCCCAGCGAAGAGGCCGCAGCGAGCGTCGCCTTGATCTCGGTGGGATGATGGCCGTAATCGTCAACCACCGTGATGCCGTCGATATCGCCCACGTGGGTAAAGCGACGGCGGACGCCCTCAAAGCTCGAAAGTGCCTTAGCGGCGGCGTCGATATCGAGGCCTAGGACATGGGCGACGGTCAAGACGGCCGTGGCGTTGAGCATGTTGTGACGACCGGGGTTGCTCTTAATCTCGACAGCGTGCTCGGTGCCGTCCTCAAAGCGAACGATAAAGTCGCTCTGGATGCCCTTGACATCCGGATGTACGCAGACGATGTCGTTGTTCTCGGCAAAACCATAGGAAAGCACATGACGGCCAGTCGACTTGGCGAGCTCGACCAGATGCGGGTCCTCGCCGCAAACGATGACGGTGCCGTCCTCGCCCACCAGCCCCATAAACTTGGCAAAGGTGGCCTCGATCTCCTCGATACCCGAGTAATGATCGAGATGGTCGGCCTCGACGTTGGTAACAATGACCACGTTGGGGTTCAGGAACAGGAACGAGCTGTCGGACTCGTCGGCCTCGGCGACAAAGTAGTCACCCGAGCCGTTCTTGCCGTTGGTATCGTAGCCCTCGACAATGCCGCCGATTAAAAAGCTGGGGTCCAGACCCATGCGATCGAGCATCGTGGCGCACATCGAAGAGGTCGTGGTCTTGCCGTGCGTGCCGGCAACGGCGACGGTGGTGTAGCCGTGGCCCAGGGCCGAGAGCATCTTGGCGCGGGGCCACACGGGAATACCGAGCTCGCGGGCACGCACGAGCTCGGGGTTGGACTCGGGAATTGCGGTGGAGACCACGACCACGTCGGGCTTGACCTCGTCGATCGTCGCAGCCTCGTGGCCCACGTGGACCTTCACGCCGGCGCGGGTAAGCTGGCGAATATAGCGCGACGTCTTAAGGTCGGAGCCGGTAACGGTATAACCGCGCTCGTGCAGGACGAGGGCGATGCCACTCATGCCGGCGCCACCGATACCGATAAAATGGGCGCTCTTGAACTCGGGCGCGGAGGTTGCAGTCTGGGAATCAGCCATGTGCTCGTGTACTCCTTGCGTAAACACTGCCTGTAACCCGTTAACTGTACCGCACCTACCGCATCCGCGCGAGGGCGACCGGCGATATCCCGTCTAACTAACGCAATCCCTCTACCGCGTCGGCCAAAAGCGCGGCGGCACGGTCCTGGGCCAAGCCACGCGCCGCCTGACGCATGGCATCACGCGCCGCAGCGTCATCGATCAGGTGCAGCAGCTCGTCGGCAAAGGCGGGAGCATCGATATCGGCATCGGCGCATAGCACGCCGGCACCGGCATCGACCAGGTAACGCGCATTCGTGGTCTGGTGGTCGGCCGTAGCGTGCGGATACGGCACGAGTACCGAGGGCACGGCAAGCGCGGCGATCTCGGCCACGCTCGAGGCACCGGAACGCGAGAGCACCAGATCGGCCGCAGCCAGCATATCGCCCATGTTGTCGATGTAGGGCTGGACACGGTAGCGCTTCGCCTCCTCGGGCGTCAGCGCCAAAGCGCGCTCGGTCTCCTCAAACCCGTCGGCACCCGTCGAATGCAAAATGTAGAGATTCTCGCGGGTCAGCAGCTCACTCTTGAGCGAGGCAACGCGCTCGTTGAGATGCTGAGCACCGAGCGAACCACCAAAGACGAGCAGAAGCGTCGCGTCCTCGGGCACACCGAGCGTCTTGCGACCGCGGGCGCGATCGCCCTCGATCACCGAACGACGCACGGGATTGCCCGTCATGAGCACATGGTCGGGGTCGCCCTCGCGCTCAAAGACCGCGCGGGCCGCAGGTACCGAAATGCACACGCGGGCGGCATGTGAGTTCATCATCTTGTTGGCCAGACCCGGAACAGAGTTCTGCTCGTGCAGCAGATACGGAACGCCGGCGCCCTTGCACCAACCCAGCAGCGGGACCTCAACGTAAGCACCAAAGCCGATAGCGGCATCGGGCTTACCGACCTTCGAGAAGTGACGGGCAAGCGCACGCTTCGCCTTGTTGACGCGCCACAGCGAGGTCAGCGCCGTCCAGGGACGGGAGCGATCGAAGCCCGTGACCGTGATGGGCACAAAATCGAATCCGGCCTCGGGAACCAGACGGCCCTCGAGCTTGCGCGATTGGCCCACGAACACAACGTGATGACCGCGGTCACGCAGCTCCTCGGCCAAGGCGAGCGCGGGGTTGATATGTCCTGCCGTGCCGCCAGCTGCAATAGCAACGGTCATCTTATCGGTCATGGTAATCCCTTCGTACACGCGGCCCCTGGTCATCGGTGCGCAAACGCGCCGACGGGTCCGAATTCAAATCGATTCGATTATATCCGCCGCCCGCATTGCGAGGAGTGGGGCGCTGCGGACGACCTTGCGGCGCCGTTCGCTGACGCGGACGGGTTGCCGGCTCGGTCGCAGAGCCATCCAGGACGGTAAAGCCGTTACGCGAAGATCGCTCGCCGCGCACGTGGGGCACGCCGGCGGTACTCTCATCCATAACGGCAAAGCTCTCGCGGCGACGGTCGTACTCATCGCGACGGGCGCTCTCATACGAAACGCGCAGGATCAGACCGGCGAGCATAAGCGACACGATAATCGAGGAGCCGCCGTAGCTAATAAACGGCAGCGGCTTGCCCGTCATGGGAAACACATTGAGAATGCCCAGCGCGTTGATCAAAAACTGCACCGCAAGGATGACCGCGGAACCCGATGCCATAAGTGCTCCGCGACGGTCGGTCGCCTGCTCGGCAATACGAAACGCCGAGTAGATCAGCATCGCGAACACCAAGAAGAACAGCACGGTTCCGATAAAGCCAACTTCCTCGCCGATAATAGCCAAGATGTAGTCGTTATGCGCCTCGGGCAAATACGAGTACTTCATGGTGGAGTTACCGATACCGCGACCGAACAGGCCGCCCGAGGCCATAATGGCAAGCGTGGCCTGATAGCCATCACCATATTCGTCTGCCCAAGGATTCCAAGCAACCTCGACACGCGTCATACGATACGGCTCGGCGATAAGGGCGATCGCAATGACGGCGATGCCGGCAACGACCGTCCAAACGATATATTTGGGGTCCAATCCCGCAAACAACGCCATGCACATGAGGGTCAGCAAGATGATCAGAACGGTGCCAAAATCGGGCTGAACAAAAATCAGAAAGAGCGAAATGCCCAGGTAGACACCCATCTTGCGAAGAAACTCGTTGATGTTGCCGCCGGGCGAAAAGATGCGGTCGAGCATGATTGCCGAATACGCGATGGCGAACGGCTTTAAAAACTCAGACGGCTGGAACTGAATACCGGCGATGTTGAGCCAACGCGTGGCGCCACGACTGCCGCTACCCATAAAGAACACCAGAACCAGTAGCCCCATCATGCCTAAGAGGAAGATCCTGAGCACGTCTTCCCCAAACCAACTGTCCGGCAAGACGCGCACGATGGCAACCATGGCCAGCACGCCAACTCCGGCAAACGCGGCCTGTCGAAACAGGAAAAACGTCGCCGTACCATTCTCGTGCAGCGCCTCGACCGAAGATGCCGAGTACACCATCAGCAAGCCAAAGCAAACCAAGCTAAACAGGCAAGCCATAAATATCAAACGAGGGCGCATGATGCGGGCGGGGACGCCGGCAATATAGCGCTCACCGAACGTCTGCCCGCCGCGTCCGGAACGCGGCGTGCTACGCAGCGAGGAAGCACGGTCCGAGTCGGGCCTCCTCATATCACTTCGGGGGCTCTCCTCTCTCACCGGCAACCCCTATTCCGTTTGCGATTTCGCTGCCGCGGCAAGCTGGGCCACGTAGTCCTTAAACACGCGGCCGCGCTCCTCGTAGCCCGAGAACTCGTCGAACGAAGAGCAAGCGGGCGAAAGCAGGATCACGTCGCCGCGGCTCGAGAGCGAGCGGGCAACGTCAACGGCATCGCGCAGATCATCGGCCTGGGCGATATCCACGTCACCATCGACATCGGCCTCGTCCATAGCGGCGGTAAAGCGCTCGCGCGCATCGCCAAAGCAGACGACCGAGCGCACGTTGTCCATAACGACGCGGGCAAAGTCCGCAAGCGGGGTACCCTTATCGTGGCCGCCGAGCAGCAAGATCACATCGTCGTCGGGAAACGCCGTCAGGGCCTTTTCGACCGCATCGGTGTTCGTTGCCTTGGAATCGTTGACGTAGCGCACGCCATCGATCTCGCCGCAGGGTTCCACGCGGTGTTCGAGTGGCTGGAACGATGCCAAACCGCGGCAAACGCCCTCGGGATCGGCACCGACGGCCAGAGCAGCCGTGGCGGCACATAGGGCATTAATGACATTGTGATGGCCCGAGATCTTGAGCTCGGACGTGGCGACAAGCTGAGTCTCGACGCCCTTCAGGCGCACGACCATCTTGCCATCGCGCACAAAGGCGGCGTCTGCACCCTCGGGCTCGTCAAAAGCGACCTTGCAGATGCGGCGACCCGGTGTGTAGATGTACTCATCGAACTCATGGATGCCGGCATCCTCAACGTCGATAACCACGAGGTCGTCATCGACCATATTCTCGAACAACTTGATCTTGGCAAGCGCATAGTTCTTGTGGCTCTTGTGCCAGCCCAGGTGGTCGGGCGTGATGTTGAGCAGCACCGCCACGCGAGGATGAAGCTCGGCTGTCGTAGCAATCTGATAACTCGACAGCTCGGCCACAAACCACTCATTGTGTGCGCGGCCGTCGATCTCGTTCACCGGCGGCTCACCGATATTGCCGACGGCCACGCTGGCTTCACCGGCGGCCTTGAGCAGATAATCGGTCAGCGACGTGGTAGTTGTCTTGCCGTTGGTGCCCGTGATGGCGATCCAATTTTGGGGAGACAGGCGATAGGCAAACTCGGGCTCGCCCATAATCTGAGCGGCATGATCACGCCCAGCCTTAAAGAAGGCCGAGAACTCCGAGATGCCCGGGCATGTCACGCACACGTCATAGGCACCCTCGACCTGCTCGGTGCCGTAGACAAACGACGCGCCCTGCGCCTCGAGCGCACGTGTGGCGTCATTGGGCTCGGAGGTACCGCCGCCATACACGGTCGTGGTGCTCACGCGCTCGGGGTGAGCCAACGCCCAACGGGCGACATCGAGACCGGATTTACCCTGCCCCAAAACAAGCAGGCTAAAGACATCAGCAAGAGGCATGAAAGACCACTATCCCAACTGGAAGAACAGGGCGAGGCCAACGGCGCCAAAGGCCGCGGCGATAATCCAAAAACGGATAACGACCTTGGTCTCGGCCCAGCCCTTCTTTTCGAAATGATGATGGATGGGCGCCATAAGGAAGACGCGCTTGTGCGTAAAGTGGAAATAGACGACCTGGATCATAACCGACAGGGTCTCGACGATAAACAGACCGCCGATGATGAGGGAAACGACTTCGGTGTTGGTCATGATGGAGGTGCAGGCAAAAGCGGCACCCAGGGCAAGCGAGCCGGTATCGCCCATAAAGATGCTCGCCGGGTAGCAGTTGAACCACAAAAAGCCCAGGCAGGCACCGGCGCACGCCGTGCAGAAGATGGACAGGTTCACGTCACCGTGCAAAAACGCCATGGCGGCCATGGCGAGCATGGCGATCATGGAAGTGCCGCCGGCAAGGCCGTCCAGACCATCGGTCAGGTTCACGGCATTGGAAAGACCAGCGATCATCAGCCAGCAAAATACAATGTAGAGCCACGGGAACGAAAGGCCGCAGATGGTGGTCGAAAGAACACCGAGGTCAATCGTCAGGCCGCCGGGAAAACGAATCTCGGGGGCGACGCCGCACCAATTGACGGCGAGCACGGTAAAAGTGACGCAGATGATGGTCAGACCGATCATCTTGGCGTGAGGCGTCAGGCCGAGCGAGCGACCATGCGTGACAGAGGTCAGGTCGTCGATGAGACCCAGAACGCCGGTGGCCAGCGTGGCAAGCAGCACGAGCACGAGCTCGGTGGTGAGCTTGCCCATCAGCAGGCAGGTCAGCGAGATCGCGACAAGGATGATGACGCCGCCCATGGTCGGCGTACCCTGTTTAATCAAATGACGCTTGGGGCCGTCGGCTCGGACCTGTTGGCCGATACCCTCGACCTTCAGCAGCTTGATCCACCACGGCATAAGCAGCAACGCAATGGCGGCAGCGATGCCAAGTCCCAAAAAGGCCTGATACGTAGGATACGAGGGATTGCCGAACATGGGCTAGCACACACCTTCCACAAAGCGGTCGAGCTCAACAAAACGGGAACCCTTGACCAGTACAACATCATGATTTTCAAGCGCGCCGCCCATGCGGTCGAGCACCTGCTGATAATCGGAGAACACCTGGATGCGGTCCTCATCCATACCCATCATACGTGCGGCATCGGCCATGAGCTGAGCTAGCTCGCCGCCAACGCACGCGAGCATGTCGAGCTTCTTGGCGGCGGCATAGGCGCCCACGAGCTCATGCATGCGGGGAGCCTCGTCGCCCATCTCGCCCATCTCCCCCAGGATCGCCATGCGCGAACCGTCACAGATGAGCGAGCACAGCAAATCGAGGCCGGCAGCCATAGACTCGGCACTGGCGTTATAGGAGTCGTCGATGATGCGTGCTCCGCTCTTGGCGCGCTTGATCTCCTGACGGTGACCGGTGATCGTAAGGCCCCTAAAGGCAGCATCGATCTGCTCGGGCGTCACGCCCAGACGATAGGCGACCGCGGCGGCCTTGACGGCATTGGGCACGGACTGCACGCCGGGAATGGCCAGCATGGTATCGACCGTGTCGCCCTGACCAAAGTCGAGCGTAAAGACCGGATGCCCCTCGTCGTCGACGCGAATGTCGCGCGCGCGGACCTCGTCGTCGTCCGAGACACCGGCCAGCATCACGTCAATACCCGCAGGCTGGGCGAACGTATCGCGAATGAACGGCGTGAAGTCGTCCTCGCCGCCCAACACCAGCAACGGCGAGAAGTCGCCGGCGGCGCACATGCCCTGGACAATCTCGGACTTGGCGCGGGCGATGTTCTCGCGGCTGCCCAGGATGCCGATGTGGGAGGTTCCGATCTTGCTCACGATGGCAAGATTGGGGTTGGCAGACTGGGACAGGCGCTCAATCTCATGAAAATGGTTCATGCCCATTTCGAGCACCAGAACCTCGGTATCGGCCGGAGCGGAAAGCACCGTGAGCGGCATGCCGATCAGGTTGTTGAAATTGCCCTTCGTGGCCCAGACGCGATAACGCTTGGCGAGCACGGCGGCGAGCACGTCCTTGGTCGTCGTCTTGCCAATCGAACCGGTAATGCCGACGACCAGGCAGCCAAGCTCCAAGCGATATACATGCGCCAGGCGCAGCAAGAACTCCTCGGGGTCGTCGGTCAGCAAGATGGCGCATCCCTTGTCCTGCGCCAGCGAAACCAGCTCGGCATCGGGTTCGCGCGTCATCACGACGGCACCGGCACCCGACTCAATGGCACGGGAGGCAAAATCATTGCCGTCGACCTTTTCGCCGGGGAAGGCGACAAAGATCGTCCCCTCCTCGACCTGACGCGAGTCGATAACGCACCCGCGGCATACCCGATCGACTTCTTCCGTCACGGTTCGGGCCCCCGTTGAGGCCGCGAGGTTGTTGACGGCGATCTCTATCATTGCAGCTCCCCTGTAAACCTAATAATGCTATCGGCGTATTGTATCCCAGTGCCATGCGCGCGTGGTGCAGGGCATGTGAACACCCTTCAGATCAAACGGCAGACCACGCTCAAGATTGTAACCCCCTACTTCGTGCGCGGGATTCCCAGCACGTCGAGCGCGTTGGCCATAATGGACTGGAATGGCACCGCGGCGGCATCCGAGCCACTCGGCGTTCCATCGAGTGTGATATAGCACAGCACCTTGGGCGATTGTGCCGGCGCAAAGCCCATAAAGGACGACATGTAGTTCTCCTTGAGGTAACCGCCGTTCTCGTCAGCACGCTCGGCCGTACCGGTCTTGCCCGCCACGTCATAGCCATCGACCGCACCGCCAACGCCTGTGCCTTCGGACACGACCGTCTGCATGCACGATGTCACCTGGGCGGCAGCGTCCTCCGAAATCGCACGCTCGCCTTCGCCCCAGTCCTTCTCATCGCCCTTGCTGGACTTATAGAAGTGCGGAGTCATCATCACACCGCCGTTCGCGATGCCGCCCACGGCACGTGCGACCTCAATCGGCGAGACGGACAGCGCCTGGCCAAAGCTCATCGAGCCCAGCGTGGCGCCGTCGTACTGGTCGCGCTCCTTGACGATGCCCAGGCTCTCACCCGGAAAATCGACACCGGAGCTATGGCCGATACCCCACTTGTCCACATAGGTGGCAAAATCATCGGCACCGATCTTGCGTCCCACCAGGACAAAGCCCACATTGGACGAACGGCGCATCATCTCGCGCACGTCCATGGTCATGGTGTAGTCGCGCTTGTCGGCGTCGGTAACGGTGTCGTCGCCAACCTTGATGCTCGCCGGCACCTCAAACGACGTGCTCGAACGCACGGCGCCCAAGTCGAAGCCGGCACCGGCCACGAGCGTCTTAAAGACCGAGCCGGGCTCGTAGGCATCGGTAACCAGGCGCAAGTTCATGTCCTCGGTCTTGGCGTTTTCCAGATCGGTCTGGTCATATGTCGGATACGAGCATGCCGCCAGAATCTCGCCCGTCGTGGGATCGGTGACCAGGGCCGAGCCATTCTTGGCCTTGGTCTTTTCGACCGCCTCGGCCAGGGCGTCCTCGGCGGCACGCTGGATATTGACATCGAGCGTCGTCACGATGTCCACGCCGTCCACCGCGGCAACCTTCTTATAGGCGCCGCCCGCGATATAGCTACCGTCCCTCGCCCGCTCGCGCACCAGCGAACCGTTGGTTCCGGTCAAAAGCTTGTTGTACTGTTTTTCGAGGCCCGTCAGACCGTCGTTCTCCACGTTTACCACGCCAAGCACCTGCGATGCCAGGTTGCCGTAGGGGTACACGCGCTTCATGGCCTGCTCAAAGAGCACGCCTGGCAGGTTCTTCTTCTCCAGCGCCGCGACATCGTCCTCGTCCACCTGGCGTTTGATATACACCCAGGTGCCATCCGACTCAACGAGCTCGCGACAGGTCTTTTTATCGATTCCCGTAGCTTTGACCAGCGCTGACACCGTCTTGTCAACGTCCTCGATAAGCTGAGGATTCACGGCGATGTTGCGACATTCGACCGACGACGTCAGCACGTTGCCGTTACGGTCGTAGATGGTACCGCGCTTGGCATATAGCGTCTGCGCGAGCAAGCGACGTGCATCGGCGCGGTCGCGTAACTTATCGGCTTCCACGATTTGATAGTCGGCAAGGCGAAGGACGCCCAAACCCAAGCCAAACCCGATGAAGCCCATGACGGCTTTGCGACGGGGCAGCGGCGTGCCCGTGAGCCATTCGGTCGACGAGCTCTTGCGCGGTCTGGTGTTATGCATTTGAGGACCACTCGAGCCACGGAGACGCGACGCAGGGTCGTTGCCATAGGACGGCCTCGCGTTGTAAGATGGCCGACCCGTTCCTTGATAACCAGAACGTCCCCGCGATGAGGGACGTCCAGAACCGCGACCCCCATCGGAACCGCGGCGATAGTCATTTGTCATACTCAGCTACCGTCTTGTTACTGAGCGGCCGTGGTCGAGCTAGCGCCCGCGGCTGCATCCTGCGAAAAATCAAGTGTAACGCTCTCGCTGGGCTCCACCATGCCATAAGCGCCCGCAAGGTCGCGAATGCGCGTGTCGGCACCATAGACCGAATGCATGACCTCCAGGTCGGAGCTCTCATCGGTCGCCTTCTCGAGCGTGTTGGTAAGCGCGGCGTTGCTGTTGAGCACCTGGGCCGTAACGCCGGCGAGCGCCACACGGGCGACACCGATCGTCATGAAGATGGCCGCAATGATGCAAAACGTTTTAAGAACGCTCATGAAAACCGGGCTTACCGCCTGGTTTGCCTGACGGCCCGCGCCGGTGTAGACATCAAAGCGCGGCATGCGCTGCTCGCGGGGAGCAACGGGGGCCTGCGGTGCCTCACGATAGGCGGGCATGGCGTTCATATCATAGGCGAGTGCTGCGTTTGAGGTGTTGTAGCCCATGATATGCCGCCTCCCATCCCGAGTACGTTGGTAGTGTGTTTAAGCTTCGTTTGTGGTACGAGCGGGAGGTCCAATATCGCGCGGTCGCGTCTACAGACGCTGCGCCACGCGGATCTTGGCTGATCTCGCCCGAGGGTTGCGCGCAACCTCATCGGGTTGGGCAACCAGGGGTTTGCGGGTGATGACCTTGAGTATCGGCACGTTGCCGCACACGCACACCGGAATCTCCGGCGGACACGTGCACCCCTGGCTCATCTCCTTAAAGTGGTTCTTTACGATACGGTCCTCGAGCGAGTGATACGAGATGACGCAGATGCGTCCGCCCGGGTTGAGCCACCTTGTGGCGGCGTCAAGCCCTCGCTCGAGCACATCGAGTTCGTGATTGACCTCGATGCGAATGGCCTGGAAACTTTTCTTGGCTGGGTGTCCGCCATGCCGGCGAGCGGCAGCGGGGATACCAGCCTTGATGATCTCGACAAACTGGCCGGTGGTTTCGATCGGCTCATGCTCGCGGCGGCGCACGATCTCACGTGCGATCTGCGAGGCGAACTTCTCTTCGCCATAGACGCGTAGAATCCGGGCGAGGTCGTGTTCGTTATAGGTGTTGATGACCTCAGCTGCGTTTAAGGTGTTGTTACCCGGATCCATCCGCATGTCCAATGGGGCGTCCTCGTTGTACGAAAAGCCCCTGCCAGGGATATCGAGTTGCGGCGACGAAACGCCCAAGTCGAACAGGAAGCCATCGACCCCGGGCACCTCGGCCGAGCAAAGCAGCTCGTCCAAGTCGCCGAAGTTGCCCTTCAGCAGCTGGTGCGGTACGCCGGGAACCTCGCGGTCCAGACGGGCGCCAGCGGCCTCGAGGGCCATGTCGTCCTGATCGACGCCGAGCAAAAGGCCGGTCTCCCCCACCTGCGCGGCCATCTTTACCGAATGGCCGGCACCGCCAAGGGTGCAGTCGCAGACGACGGAACCGCTCTTTAGCTGCAGCGACTCAAGCACTTCGCCGAGCATGACAGGTTCATGCCGATATTCTTGTGTCAAGATCCCACGCTCCATCCGTTACTCGTGCCTTGCCCTTACGAGAAGAAGAGGTCCAGCAGGGCCTCGTCATCATCGTCCTCATCGGCCGTAGCGCGGTCCCAAACCTCAAGGTGGTCGTAGTTGCCCACAACCGTGACCTCGCGGTCGAGGTTCGCCTGCTTGCGGAGAGACTCAGAAAGACCGATACGACCGGCGCTGTCCACATCCATCGACGTGGTGCGCTTGTTGATCGCCCTCATGAGCTTCTGGTCGTTGATGTCACGCGGGTTAAAACCCTCGTGGCCCTCACGACCCGCGAAGAGTCCTTCGACCCACTTATCGAAGGCCTCGGCAGAGAACACGTACAGAGCATCGACATCCAGGGCTTTAAACACGCGAACGTGCTCTCCAAGCTCCTCGCGAAGGGGTGCAGGCAGGGATAGACGACCTTTTGCATCGAGATTGCGCTCGTATGCACCCGTCATTCCCATGTGCGCCCTCCCCTCGGTTACTCAGATGGCACGTACGCGGGGAACCACCCCGCCTGTCGACGTCATCAATAATATGGGGAACCGCCCCATTTTTCAACACTTTTCCCCACCCCTTCCCCCACCCCACCCCACCACTCCACCTCCAATATGTTGTAAAACACCCCCGAGCATATGTTCGAAAACACAATATGTTGTGTTTGCAGCAAAGGCGGGATGCCACCTGTAGAACCACGCCCGCGAACCTCAACCTTCAAGTTGACCTTGAGGCGATTTTTACGTCCCTTTACACACCGTT
>CABSUD010000008.1:0-14200 GCA_902480795.1 uncultured Collinsella sp.
GTAAGTATTGTTCTTGCTAGCCACGGGGACTTGGCAGCTGGAATCAAGCAGACGGGCTCGATGGTCTTTGGCGATCAGCCGTCTGTTGCCGTGGTCTCGCTCGAGCCGAGCATGGGCCCCGACGACTTCCGTGCCAAGGTCGAGGAAGCAATCGCTTCCTTCGAAGACCAGGAGCAGGTGCTCTTCCTCGTTGATCTGTGGGGCGGCACGCCGTTCAACCAGATCAGCGGGCTCATCGAGGGCCACGATTCCTGGGCTATCGTCACCGGTGTCAACCTGCCTATGCTCATCGAGGCATATTCGCAGCGCTTTGACGCAAAGAACACTGCACATGCGATCGCAAAACATCTCGTGACTGAGGCTAAGGCTGGCGTGCGCGTCAAGCCCGAGTCTCTGGAGCCCGAGGAGAAGAAGCCGGCTGCGGCCGCCGCTGCTCCTGCAGGCGCCATCCCTCCGGGAACGGTCATCGGCGATGGGCACATCAAGATCGCCCACGTCCGTATCGACACCCGTCTGCTTCATGGTCAGGTGGCCACCACGTGGACCAAGCAGATCAACCCCAACCGCATCATCGTGGTCTCTGACGGCGTTGCTCACGACGAGCTCCGCAAGACCATGATCGAGCAGGCTGCCCCTCCGGGAGTCCATGCCAACGTCGTGCCCATCAAGAAGATGGCCGAGGTCGTCAAGGACACGCGCTTTGGTGACACCAAGGCCATGCTGCTCTTTGAGAACCCGCAGGATCTGCTCAAGGCCATCGAGGCCGGCGTCGACATCAAGGAAGTCAACATCGGTTCCATGGCTCACTCCAAGGGCAAGGTCGTCGTCACCAACGCCGTCGCTATGGGCGATGACGATGTCAAGACTCTCGAGGCTCTCAAGGCCAAGGGCGTCAAGTTCGAGGTCCGCAAGGTTCCTTCGGATTCCTCCGAGGATCTCGACGCCATGTTGAAGAAAGCTAAGGCCGAACTGGCCGCTCAAGCATAGTAAAGGAGGGTCCGATACATGTCTGCAATCACTATTCTGCTTGTTGCGATTGTCGCGTTGCTTGCCGGTATGGAAGGCATTCTGGATGAGTTCCAGTTCCATCAGCCGCTCGTGGCATGCACGCTTATCGGTCTCGTAACCGGTCACCTTCAGGAGGGCATCCTCCTGGGCGGTTCGCTCCAGATGATGGCCCTTGGCTGGGCTAACGTCGGCGCCGCTGTCGCGCCTGACGCCGCTCTGGCCTCGGTCGCTTCTTCGATCATCATGGTGCTCGCCCTCAACGGTGGCGCCACCGATTCGGCCAAGGCCGTTACCACCGCTATCGCCGTCGCCGTCCCGCTGTCGGTCGCTGGTCTGTTCCTGACCATGATCTGCCGTACCATTGCTACCGCTATCGCTCACGCCATGGATGGTTGCGCCGAGAAGGGCGACTTCTCCGGCATCGAGCGCTGGCAGTATGCTGCCATCCTCATGCAGGGCCTTCGTATCGCCATCCCGGCAGTGCTTCTGTGCGTCATCCCGGCCGAGGCCGTTACCAACGCGCTTAACGCTATGCCCGACTGGCTGTCCGGCGGCATGGCTGTCGGCGGCGGCATGGTCGCTTCCGTCGGTTACGCCATGGTCATCAACATGATGGCCACCAAGGAGACCTGGCCGTTCTTCGTCCTCGGCTTCGTCCTTGCTGCCATCCCTCAGCTCACGCTGATCGCCCTTGGTCTCATCGGCATCTCCCTTGCCCTCATCTACCTTGGCCTTAAGGATCTGGCCAAGCAGGGTGGCGGCATGGGCGGTGGCTCCGGCGACCCGCTCGGCGACATTCTGAACGATTACGAGTAGGAGGGGAGTGATACATATGGCAGAGAACAAGATTCAGCTCACCAAGGCTGACCGCAAGAAGGTTTGCTTCCGTCATCAGTTCCTTCAGGGCTCGTGGAACTACGAGCGCATGCAGAATGGCGGCTGGTGCTTCGCAATGATCCCTGCGATCAAGAAGCTCTACACCAGCAAGGATGACCAGATTGCCGCTCTTAAGCGCCACCTGGAGTTCTATAACACCCACCCCTATGTTTCCGCCCCCGTCATTGGCGTTACCCTCGCCCTCGAGGAGGAGCGCGCCAACGGTGCTCCGATCGATGACGTCGCCATCCAGGGCGTCAAGGTCGGTATGATGGGCCCGCTCGCCGGCGTCGGTGACCCCGTCTTCTGGTTCACCCTTCGCCCGATTCTGGGCGCTCTGGGCGCTTCCCTGGCCATGTCCGGTAGCATCGTCGGTCCGCTGCTGTTCTTCTTCGCGTGGAACATCATCCGTTACGCTTTCCTGTGGTACACGCAGGAGTTTGGCTACAAGGTCGGCTCCTCCATCGCCAAGGACCTCTCCGGTGGTCTGATGGGCAAGGTCACCGAGGGCGCTTCCATCCTGGGTATGTTCATCATCGGTGCCCTGGTCGAGCGCTGGGTGTCCATTTCCTTCACCCCGATCGTCTCCACGGTCAAGCAGTCTGCTGGCGCCTTTATCGACTGGGCTAGCCTGCCCTCCGGTTCCGAGGGTATCAAGGAAGCGCTGACGATGTACAACTCCGTCGGTGCTACCGCCCTTGATCAGATGAAGGTCACCACGCTTCAGGCCAACCTCGATCAGCTCATCCCCGGCCTTGCCGCCGTGTGCCTGACCCTGCTGGTCTGCAAGCTCCTCAAGAAGAAGGTCAGCCCGATCGTCATCATCCTGGCTCTCTTCGCCGTCGGCATCATCGGTCGCTTCTGCGGCTTCATGTAAGCACGCTTCGGCTTAAGACCGAGAATTGCTAGGCAAGGGCTTTTGAGCCATTGAAACGGACCGCACCCGGTGGGTACACTGGATGCGGTCCGATTGTTTTATTTGGAGGGCGAGGCGCGCATGGCGCAATCTCAGAACAGCACGGTCGATTTGGCAACGCCGGCAACCTGCCTGATGGGGCTTACCAGCCACGGTAACGTGATGGTGGGCAATAAGGCGTTCGAGTATTACAACGAGCGCAATCCCGAGGATTATATTCAAATCCCGTGGGACGAGGTCGACTATATTGCCGCCGAGGTTTTACGCGGCACCAAGAAGATCACGCGTTTTGCCATCTTCACCAAGGACAACGGTCACTTTACGTTTTCGACGCGCGACGACAAAGAGACGCTTCGTGCTGTCCGCAAGTACGTCGACGAGGACAAGCTCGTGCGTTCGCCCGACTTTATCGATGTGACTGCCAAGGGCGCCAAGAGCATCCCCTCCGTTATCAAAAACCTCTTCCACAAAGGTAACTAGTCGTTGGGTAGTCGTTGGGGAAATATTATCCCGGTTTGAGCGCCTATTTTGGGATGCAGTTTCCGGAACAGGCTCAATTGGGAAACCATATCCCGTTTCGAGCTCAAATTCCGGGTCGTAGTTTCCTAGAGAGGCCCCATCCGGAAAGCCCGCCCCAGATTTCGTCTGGATAGTGGGACACGCTTTCCGGAAGGCTGTTCCACCGTAACTTCGAAGAGTGGCTATGCGCTGCATGGCAGTGGCGCAAATCTGCTACACTAGTACAACATGCCTCCGTAGCTCAGGGGATAGAGCACCGCTCTCCTAAAGCGGGTGTCGACGGTTCGAATCCGCCCGGGGGCACCAGAGGAATATCGAGCCCGGTACCGCTACGGTGCCGGGCTCTTCTGGTCTAAGGGCAGGATTCGGGCTGTCGACACCCGCGTCACCAATTTCCCCGCGGGGGGAGTTTTCGAATCCGCCCGGGGGCACCAGAGGAATATCGAGCTCGGTATCGCTATGGTGCCGGGCTCTTCTGGTTCATGTCATGTCAAAAACGAAGCGCCCGCTTGCTGGGGAAGCAAGCGGGCGCCTGTGAGCGAATATGTTTGCGGCGAAAGCCGCGATGAGCGGTGGGGTGGCGACTAGTTGGTCGTACCGGAATCGTCGCCCGTGCTCGTGCCCGAGCCCGAACCCGAACCAGAAAGTGCGACCGTCAGCGTAATCGTGCTGTCGGTGGACTGCTTGCCGGTGGGGGAGACGCCCGTAACGGTGGCATTCTCGTTGCCGCTCACGGGGTTGCCGTTCTGATCGCAGAATGCGATGTTGTAGAAACCGGCGTTGTTGAGCGCGGTGACGGCGGCGGAGATGCTCTTGCCGTACAGGTTGCCCGGGACGCTGGCCTTGCCGGACTTCTTGGCGATGACGACGGTGATCGTAGCACCGGGCTTCTGCTTGCCGCTGGGGTTCCAGCTAATTACGGTGCCCTCGGTAACCGAGTCGTTTTCCTGGTAGCTCACGTCGACGCCAAAGCCGGCCATGTCGAGAGCGTTGCGTGCCTGGGCCTCGGTCATGTCGGTCAGATCGGGCACCGAGGTGGTGTCCGGGCCGCCAGAGACCTTGTACGAGATGGTCGTGCCCTTCTCGACCTCCTTGCCGGCAGCAGTGCTCTGCTCAAAGACCTGGCCCTCTTCGGCCTCATTGGCTTCCTCCGAAGCGCTGCCCTTCAGGCCCACGCTTGCCAGCGCGGCCTCGGCCTGGTCCTTGGTCAGGCCGACGAGCTGCGGAACCTCAACCTTCTCGGAGGGCTTAGGGCCCTTGGAGATTACCAGGTTCACCCTCGTGCCCTTGGCCTTCTTGGTGTTGCCGTTGGGGGTCTGCTCGGCGACCTTTCCCTCGTCGACATCGTCGTTGTAGCTCTGGTCGACGGTGCCAACCTCAAGGCCGGCTTCCTTGATCAGCTCAATAGCGGTTTCCTGGTCCTTGCCCAGCACGTCGGGCACCGTGACCTGTTCGCCACTGAACATGCCCGTGGCAAAGGCCACTACAACGCCAATCACGGCGACGGCGGCAATCACGGCGGCGATGATCTTGTTCTTGTTGGACTTAGGCTTCTCGACCTCGTAGGAGCCCGTCGAGCCCGAGACAGCGCTGCGGGCGGTGTTCTGACCGCTCACGCCCGAGACGGGACGAACCATAGCGCGCGTTGAGTCGGAAAGCTCGCGGGTCTTGGTGGCACCCAGGTCGCCGGCGGCACCGATGATGCGCGTGGGCTCCGAGACGTTGACGGCACGGCCGGACAGGTAGCTGTTGAGCACCTGGCGCAGCTCGTCGGCCGTCTGGAAGCGGTTTGCCGGGTCCTTCTCCATGCACTTGAGGATGATGCGCTCCAGGTCGGCATCGACGCCGGAGTTGATCTGGCTCGGCGGGATGGGGAGCTCGTTGACCTGCTTGAGCGCGACCGAGATGGCGTCGTCGCCGTCAAAGGGTACGCGGCCGGTGGCGCACTCGTACATGACGACACCCAGCGAGTAGATATCCGAGGTGGGGCCGAGGTCCTGGCCGCGGGTCTGCTCGGGGCTTACATAGTGGGCGGTGCCCAGCACGTTGTTATCCTGCGTGAGATGACTGTTCTTGGCGCGTGCGATGCCAAAATCCATGACCTTGATGTTGCCGTCGGGCAGCACCATGATGTTTTGCGGCTTAATGTCGCGGTGGATGATCTCGTGCTTGTGGGCGACCGAAAGCGCGGAGCTGATCTGCGAGCCGATCTGGGCGACCTTCTTGGGGTCGAGGGCGCCGTGGCTCTTGATGCCGCTCTTAAGGTCGGTACCGCGCAGGTACTCCATGACGATGTAATAGGTGTCGCCGTCCTTGCGCCAGTCGTAGACGCCCACGATATAGGGGGAGGACAGGCCGGCCGCTGCCTGGGCCTCCTGCTTAAAGCGGGCGGCGAAGGTGGCGTCGCCGGCATACTGCGGCAGCATGATCTTGACGGCAACCGTGCGGTCGAGGACCTGATCCTGTGCACGGAAGACGGTCGCCATACCGCCCGTTCCCACCTTATCCTTAAGGAGGTATCTTCCCCCGAGGACCCTCTGTTCCATTCCTGCTCCTAACATAACTATTCGCTCAACGATGTGTGTAGTACCAAATGTGTGGCCGCTGGAGCCGTGTGGCGCGTTGCCGCTAGCTCATCGGCCGCGGCGTGCCCCAAGTATCCGCTTTGATCACGGGCATCACGCTCCCTGTGCGGCGAGCGCCGCGGTCAGGACGATGCCGGCAATCTTGGCCGCCTCGACGTCGTGCTTGTCGTAATCCTCCAGGGCCACCGAGATGGCAACCGTGGGTGAATCGTAAGGTGCAAAGCCAACAAACATAGAGTTGACGTTGGTGCCGCCGGTCTCGGCCGAACCGGTCTTGCCGGCAACCTTGACGCCCGGAATCTGGGCATCGGTGCCGGTACCGGACTGGACGACGGCGAGCATGGCCTGCTTGACCTGATCGGCGGTGGTAGAGCTGACAGCCTGGCCCAGCGAGCGGGACTGCGTGGTCTTAACCACGGTCCCGTCCGGGGCGAGTATCTGGGACACAAAGAACGGGTCCATGACCACGCCGCTGTTGGCGATAGCGGCAGCGATCACGCAATTCTGCATGACGGTGGTCTGCGGGCCAGGTGTGTGGTCCATGCCGACGGGCTGGCCGGCGCCTGCCCAAGCGGTCTCCCACTCGGTCATAAGCGAAGGGTCGGCCATGATGGAAGCCGCGGTGGTCAGATCCTGACCGAGCTTTTGACCGTAGCCAAAGGCGTTGGCAAACTGGACGAGCGAGTTGGCGCCGACCTCGTTGGCCACCTGGCCAAAGACGACGTTAGACGACACGGCGAAGGCCTGCTGCAGGCTGATGGTTCCGTAGCTTTCGTTGGCGGAGTTGGTGACCGGCGCGTTGCCGATGTCCATGGAGCCGGGCGCCTGGTACGTGCTGGTAAGGCTGGCGGTGCCGGTCTCGAGCGCCGCGGAGAGCGTGACGACCTTAAAGGTCGAGCCCGGGGTGTACAGCGCGTCCATGGCGCGGTCGTACATGGAGCCGTCCTCGCCACCGCCCGACTGCATCAGGGCATCGATGTTGGTGTTGTCATAGGTGGGCGAGCTCGCGCACGCAAGGACCGCACCGGTACGCGGATCCATGACCACCACAGCGCCCTTAAAGCCCTTGAGCGCCTGCTCGGCAGCCGTCTGGATGCGCGAGTCGATGGTGAGCTTGGCGGTATTGCCCGGCTGGGTCTGCCCCGCGAGCGACGCGATGGCGTTGTTCCAGCTGGAGTAGTCCTTAGAACCGGTGAGCGTGTCGTTCATGACGCTCTCGATGGCGGTGGTGCCATACTGCTGGCTCACGTAGCCAACCACGTGCGCTGCCAGGTTACCGTTGGGGTAGGAGCGTACGTAGGTGCCGTCCTCCTGCTGCAGCGACTCGGCCAGCGTCACGCCGTCGGACGTGATGATGGAGCCGCGCTGGATGTACTTGGAGCGGGCGATGGTGTGGTTGTTGGTCGGCATGTCCTGATAGTCCTTGGCCTTGATGACTTGGACATAGGTGAGGTTGCCGATAAGGATGGCGAACAGCGCCGTAAAGGCGAGCACCGCACGAGTTAGACGGTTGGCAAGCGCAACGCGGCCGAGCACACCGGATTCAGGCGTGTCGAGCAGGCGACGGCGCATGCGCGAGCCGACGGAATGGCTGCCGCTGCCGTAGGAAGACGAGGAGGCAAAGCGCGTGCCCGTCGGGGCGGCGGCCGATGCGACCTGATCATCGGTGATGGCGGCCATGGTGCCGGTGCCGGTAAGCTCGGCCTCGCGTCCGGTCGCCTCGTCACCGGCGCGCAGCAGGAGCGCGACGATGATAAAGCTCGCCAGCAGCGAGGAGCCGCCCTGGCTCATAAAGGGCAGGGTGACGCCGGTCAGCGGAATCAGGCGGGTTACGCCGCCAACGATCAAGAAGGCCTGGAAGCTGATGGCGGCCGTAAGACCCGTGGCGCTAAAGGCGGCGAGGTCGGATTTAGCGCGGGCAGCTGTGGTGAGGCCACGCACGGCAAAGAGCATAAACAGGATGAGCACGGCGCCGCCGCCCAAAAGGCCCATCTCCTCGCCGATAGCCGAGAAGATAAAGTCGGACTCGACGACAGGGATGTTGTTGGCCATGCCGTTGCCGATGCCAACACCGACCAGACCGCCATCGGCAAGCGAGAAGAGCGACTGGACGATCTGGTAGCCCTGGCCCTGGGCGTCCTTAAACGGATCGACCCAAACCTGGAAACGCACCTGAACGTGCGACAGGAACTTGTAGGCGCCCACGGCTCCAACGGCTAAGAGCGCAAGGCCGATAACGACATACGAAAAGCGCCCCGTGGCAACGTAGAGCATCAGCAAGAAGATGGTGTAGAACAGCACGGCCGAACCCAGGTCGCGTTCGAAGACGACGACGAGCAGGCACACACCCCACACGGCAAACAGCGGCAGCAGCAGTCGCAGGCGAGGGATCTTAAAGCCCAGGATCTTGCGGTTGGAGATGGAGAGCAACTCGCGGTTCTCGGCCAAGTAGCCGGCCAGGAACAGGACGATAAAGACCTTGGCGAACTCGCCAGGCTGGATGGTAAAGCCCGCGATGCGAATCCATAGCTTGGAGCCCGAGATCGTGGTGCCGATAAAGATAGGCAGCATCAGCAGAATGATGCCGATAATGCCAAAGGTGTACTTGTAGCGCATGACCACGTCGAGGTTTTTGACCAGTGCAAGCGTTCCCACCATGAGCGCCACCGAGACAAACAGGATGATGAGCTGTGAGATGGCGAGAGCGGGGGCGAGACGCGTCACGAACGTGATGCCGATGCCCGAAAGTATAAATACGATGGGCAGGATGGCGGGGTCGGCACCGGGCGCCAAGATGCGCACGGCGATATGTGCCGCGGCAAAGGCGGCAAAGAGGCCGATCGGTACGGCGAGCGTCTCAAAGGAAATCGTGGCACCCGCGGTGAGCACGTACATCGCATAGAGCAAGATGACGGGGAACGCCGAGGCGATGAGCAAGAGCAGTTCGGTGTTGCGGCGACTCATAAGCGGCACTCCCTTTCTAATTCTTATCGGAGGCTTCGGCCTCGGCGGACTGTTCGGCGGTTTTCTCGGAATCTGATTCGGAGGTTGATCCCTGATTGGTGTTGTCGCGAATCGTTTGCGCGTCGATCACCTGGCGGGTCTGCTCCTCGTCGATCTGGTGGCGGTACTTGGATATCGTGTCCTGCGCATCGTCGACACTTGTTTGCGGAATGCCCGCCTTGAGGCGGTTTTGCGTGTCTTCGGGCAGGTCGGACAGCTTAATGCTGGTTTCGCTTTCGAGCCAGTGGAGCTTGAGTCCGAGCGGCTTGCCGGGCAGGCCGCGCCAGACGGCGACATTGCCCTGGTAGGTACCCAGGTAGTACGAGCCGGTGACACCCGTGTAGGCCCAGATGCCAGCTGCCAGCACAAAGACGAGGGCCAGGATGGCGGCGATGGTAATGTTGCGGCGACGCACGCGTTGCGCCTCGCGCATAACGCCATCGTCAACCAGGTCAACGACTACTACGGTCACGTTGTCGTGGCCGCCGGCGGCAAGCGCCGCGTCCACTAGGTTGTCGACGCAGATTTGCGCGGTTGAGGACTGCGTGGCGATGTTCTCGATATCGCTATCGGGAATCATGCTCGAAAGGCCGTCAGAGCACAGGATCAGACGGTCGCCTTCCTCGATATGCAGAGTGAAGTGGTCGGCATACATGGCGGGGTCCGAGCCCAGCGCACGGGTGATGACCGAACGGTTGGGGTGGACGCGAGCCTCGTCTGCCGTGATCTCGCCGGCGTCCACGAGCTCCTCCACGTAGGAGTGGTCGCGGGTCACGCGGATGAGCGTGCCCTCGTGGAGCAGATAGGCGCGAGAGTCGCCCACGTGGGCGATGGCGAGCGTGTCGTTTTCGATGTAGGCGCAGGTGGCTGTGCAGCCCATGCCGGGCTTGCCCAGGCCGTTCAGGGCCGCCTCGATTACGGCGGCGTTGGCTGCCTCGACGGCTGCGGCCAGGCGTGCTGCGTCGGCGGACTGTGGGGCCGTCTTGGCAATAGTCTCGACGGCGATGGAAGAGGCTACCTCGCCGGCAGCGTGACCACCCATGCCGTCGCATACGCAAAAGAGCGGCGACTGCACCAGGTAGGAATCCTCATTGTGCGGGCGCACGCAGCCAACGTCGGAGCGGGCGCCCCACATGAGTTGCGTGGTGGTGCCGGCATCATAGGTCGAGTCGGTCTCGATGCGCTCCTCGGTCAGGGGCTCAAAGCTCATGGTCGACCCGGGGTCTTTGAGCTTGGCCTCAACGGCGGCAACGTCGATTTCGGCTGTGTCACCGGGAGAGACGGTGTCGGTCTCGGCGTTTGATTCGGAATCGCCGGTGTCCGGGGAGCCGGGCTCCTCGGACACGCGGGCGGTCGACTCGTCATCTTGCGGGCTGACGTCTATAGGCTCGGGCGCCGGCGTAGACGCGGGCGCAACCTCGGATGCCGGGGCTATGGGAAACGCCGGCGCGGCGGGCTCGGGTGCCGCAAACACCGCAGCGCTCTCGTTGATTGCCGCGGCGACGGGCTCTGCAAAGTGAGCCGGCGCCGGGGTTGCTTCGGGCGCTGTAGGCTGTTCCGCAGCATGTGCGCCGATGGGCGCCGCTACGGCATCCTCTTCGTCCTCGTTATCGGCGAGATCCGAAATATCATGCGTTACATGCGAAAGAGGCAGGGAGAACACGGTATCCTCGGGCTCCACGGGTGCGGAGCCCGCCGGAGCGGCGTGGGCCGGCACAGCTGTGGCGGCAGCCGGTGCCTCGGTCATAGTTGCGGACTTGTTCTCCTCGTCGATCATCGACGGTTCACCTTCATGACCACATCGCCAATCTGGACTTCGTCGCCCTCGCGCAGCGTTGCGGGCTCTACCAGCTGGCGGCCGTTGACGAGCGTGCCGTTAAGCGAGTTGAGGTCCTCGATGATGAGCGCCGGGCCCTGCAGCGAAAAGCGCGCGTGCGAGGCCGAAACGAACGGCTCGTTGATGCAGATGTCCGAAGATGGCGAGCGACCGACGATGACGGGGCCGAGCATGTCTACGTGAATGCCGCGGATACCGCGCGGACCCTTGTCCACATCGATCGTCCAGATAGCCGAGTCGCGGCGCTGTCCACGCACAAGTCCCACGCCGGTCTTCATGACGGCGAACAAGAAGATATAGAGCAGGGCAACCAGGACGATGCGGCCTGCAAAAAGGACGATATCGATGTTCATAAGCGACTATCCCCTAAATTCAAAGGTGCTCAGGCCAAACGTCAGCAGATCGCCGTTGCGCAGCGGGCAGCGCGTAATGCGGCGGTTGTTGACGAGCGTGCCGTTGGTGGAATTGAGGTCCTCGATCGACCAATCCGAGCCCGTAAAGGTGAGCTGGGCGTGGCGGCGCGACACGTTGGGGTCGCGCAGGGCAATGTCGGAAACCGAGCGCTCGCGACCGATGGTCACCTGTGCGGAGGTGATGCTATGGCTCTCGCCGCTCACGACGTCGACGAGCTGGGCGAGCGGGCGCTGCGGGGCGCGAGTGCTCGCCATGTTGGAGGCGATGCCGGCTGCGGCGCCTAGGCCCACGGCGGCACCGGTCGCGGCGGCTCCGCCCATGCCGGCAAGCGCGTCGCGCGAGACGGTCTGAGGCACCGGGATGGGTGCGGCGGCGGGGTCGGGGACGCTAGGCGCGAAGGGGTCTGCCACGGCAAGCGGGTCGGGAGCGGCGGCGCGAGGCGTCGGCTGCTGCTGGGGCATGGCGGCGGGGCGCTGCTGCAGCGGGGCAGCAAACTGCTGCTGGCCGGCGCGCGGGGCGCTGGCGGCACGGCTTGCCGCGGAGTTGTTCTGGCCCAGGCCGTTTTGATAGGCGCGCTCTTCTTCGTACAGGCGGCCGAGCGTGGGGGCATCGACGTTCTCGGCAAAGACCGAGAACTTGCCGGCGCGCAGCTGCGGATCGATCATAAAGCGCACGAGGGGCTCGCCGACAAAGACATAGCGGCGCTTTTCGGCCTGCGCCTTCACAAACTCGCGGACCTCGCGCGAAAGCTCGGGGTAGAACGGGGCGAGCATGGGATCGTCGTCGGCGGCGATAAGGATGGTATAGAGTGCCGGCGCCGTGTTGACGCCGTTGATCACCAGAGTCTGATCCTCCATGTCGCGAGCGGCCTGCTTGGCAAGCTTCTTAAAGGAGAACGGGGCACGGGTGGCACCGAAGATGCCGGCCAAGATCACTCTCCGTATAGGTTCTTTGGTATCCGAGCAAATATAGGCATATCCCAACGATTATAGAGGATAGGATTCCCGCAACCGCCGCCTTGGCGATGACCGCGGCTGCAAGGCTGGCAATTTCCATATGGTGTGCAAGACAGGACGCCGCTGCGCAGCCGATGCCGGTGACAGCGATGGCGGCGATTGCGGCAAGGTTTGAGCCCTGATCGGCACGCTTGGCATGGGCATTGAGCAGCGCGGATGACGCCGCGGCAGTTGCCGCGGCCAGCCCAAAGGCAGCCCAAAGGAGTGGGTCTCCCAGCGCTGCGGCAACGTTACCGAGCCCCAGCACGCCTCCGGCTGAAAGCGCGACCGTGGCCAGACGGGCAAAAAGCGCGCCCATGCCCGTTGCCGCTGCGGCGCTTGCCGGGCCGAGCCAAAATGACGCGACGCCGGCGGCGACCCCAGCTGCCAGGAAGGTATTGCCGGTCAGACAGCCAAGCGCGAGTGCACAGGTGAGTGCGGCGCTCGCGGCAGCCTCGGTGCGACCCCAGGCGATCCACCAACCGGACATGGCGGCGGCAAAGATCACCGCGACGGGCAGCATCGACAGGATGCCCTGTGCCTGCATGGTGGCGTTGGCCATGAGCACCAAAAAGCCCACAGCCGAGATGGCCGAGCCAATCTGGGGGGCCAGGCCAGCCGCCGCTCCGATTGCGATAGCCGCAATGACCAGGCCGGGAAGCGCCGCGACCCCGGCCGTTTGCATCAGCAAAAAGCTAAAGGTGCCACACGTTAGCGCCGAGATAATGCGCATGGTGTAGTCGCGCGCATGGCTCCAGCGCGTGCCCGCCCAGCCGAGTGCGGGGTCGACCTCGATGGCGTCGTCCTCGTAGTGCGACGGCTCGATATCGTCGAGCTCCTGCTCGTCATCCGAAAGCTCGCCAACCATTTGCTCCAGGCTGCGACGGCCTTCGCGCACGCTGCCCAGACTGGCAAGGAGCTGGTCGCAAAATGCCTCGATGCTGTTGGGGCGGTCCTGCGGCATGGGGGAGAGCGCGCTCATGAGCGCGGCCTCGGCTCCCGGGGGAAAGTGTGGTATCAGCTCGCTGGGATAGGTGGCGCCGCCGATGATGCGGCCGAGCGAGTCGGCGGGCGTGGCCGCCATAAAGGGAGCGCTGCCGCACAGGCCCTCGTAGATCACACAGGCAAGGGCAAAGACATCAGCGCGTTCGTCGACCGTGCCGGTCTCGATATCGAGCTGCTCGGGCGGCATGTAGCCGATGGTGCCGCCGCGCGAACCGCCAAAGCCACCGGCGGACGACAGTCGCGCCATGCCAAAGTCGGTGAGCTTTACATTGCCCGAGTGGTCGATGAGTACGTTGGCGGGCTTAATGTCCAGGTGGAGTACGCCATTACTATGGGCGAAGGTGAGCGCCTGGCCCAGGGCATCGGCAATAGCCGCGGCCTCGTCAAAGGTAAGCGAGTGGCCGTCCACGCGGTGCAAAAACTCGGCCAGCGACATGCCATCGACATACTCCATGACTAGGTAGGCATAGGCTGTGTCGTGCGTAAAGTCGATGACCTGCACGATATTGGGATGTTGAAGCATGGCGGCGGTGTGCGCCT
The DNA here is from genome assembly GCA_902480795.1 of uncultured Collinsella sp. GTDB lineage: Bacteria > Actinomycetota > Coriobacteriia > Coriobacteriales > Coriobacteriaceae > Collinsella. The sequence goes on from CABSUD010000008.1 coordinate 13,699, forward strand.
CGCGCAGGACATCCATGATGTCGCTGGCGGGCATGCCGGCACCGTTGATAAGGGGGATGCGCTTAATGGCGACGCGGCGGCGCAGGTGCGTGTCGCGGCAGATCTCGATGGAGCCAAAACCGCCGGTCGCAAGTGTCTCGAGCGGCTGGTACCGCTTGAGCAGCTCGCGAGAGCTGGTGCCCTCCAAAGGAACGTCCGGCGAGAACCGGGCGGTATGTTGCGAGAAAAGCGGCATGGCCAACCCTCGTGCGTTTAAAGTTCGTTTGCGAGCGGCGGGCGCGGGGCCGAGCCATTCGCGGCGGCATAGATGCTGCTAGTGTAGCACGCTCGGTTGCATGGTGAAGGTAGCGGGGCGAGGTGGCCTATCTGGCTTGGCCCTCGTCTCGACCCATCCGGAAAGCGCATCCCGCTTTGATGCGGGGACTGCGGACAAAAGCTGGACCGTGATCTGGCTCGGATTGGAGTTCGCCTGAATCGTTGATGCTGGCTGGTGTGGGCGCGG
>CABSUD010000009.1:0-13964 GCA_902480795.1 uncultured Collinsella sp.
TGATGTTCCTTTTTGGTGCCGGCCCCTTTGCCGCGCTGATCTTCTTTACGATTCCCATCTATCACTGGGTGGCGCGTGCGCTCGATGGCGATTGGGCGCGCGGGGATATTCAGGTTGGTCCGGCATCGGCGGTCGCTAGGGCTCAGAATGTTTCCGCTCCGGTTGATACTGACGTGGCTACCGCGACTACCGCTGAGCCGATTGCCAAAGAGGGTGGTGAATGATGAAGCTTTCGCATGAATCCAAGGTGCGCTTGGGCATTGGCATAGGAGCGTTTGCGCTCATCATCGGACTTGTCTTTGGCACTTCGCGGCTATTGGCTCATTCCGATATGGTGCGTACGACCGGTATTCTATCTGGCCATTTGTCTGATTTTGACGATATGTTTGACGAGGACGATCCCTTGGATGACGGCAGCTATTCCGCTCGACCTCAGCAACTTTCGAGTGCGACTTTTGATGCCGATGAGTTCCGCTACCTCGATTTCGATATCAATGCGGCTTCGGTGGACGTCAAGGTTGTTGATGGCAACAAGGCTCGCGTTATTGAGCGGGGGCGCGTTGCCAAGGGCATGGATGCCTCCAAGGCCGCGACGCAAAACATCGCATCCGTCGAGGACTCGACGCTCAAGGTTTCCCAGTTTGGAAGTGACGACGGTAAGGCAATCGATCGCTCAGTTACGGTCGAGCTGCCGCGCCGTGTTGCCGAACATCTGAAGGGAGTCAACGCACACGTGGGCTCGGGTGATCTGCAGATTGTCGGTGTCATCTGTGATGGTTTCGACCTTTTCCTGGGTGCGGGAGATGCAGAGTTTACGGGCAGCGTGACTGATGCGCTCAGCGCTGAGGTCGGTTCGGGCGATGTGACGTTCGAGCTCTACCAGGCCCCCGCGAAGTCGATGGACGTGAGTGTGGGCTCGGGCGATGTGGAGATGACGGTTCCGAACTCGACGGGCTTTAAGGCGAGCCTCACCTTGGGCAGCGGCGACTTCGAGAGCGATTTCCTTCCGCTTGGCTACGACGGCGAGACCGTTTTGAATCTTGAATTCGATAACGGCGATAAGTCTGCTACGTATCGTTTTGAGGTCGGTTCGGGCGACATGTCGTTTGATTCGGAGTAGTGAGGCAGACGAAAGCCTAGGCGAAGATATAGACGCGCTGTTTGATGAAGGCGCCGAAGCCGAGATTGGCTTCGGCGCCTTTGCCTTTACAATGGGGGCATGGAACAGGTTATCTTGAACATACTCGAGGCTCTGCGTCGCGGCGAGACCGTGGACGACAAAGCGCTCGTCAAACTGATACATGCCGAGGCGCGCCGTGAGGGTGCCGACAAACGCGATTTGGCCAAGCGCCGTCTGCTGCCGTTCTACCAGCGGGTAAAACGTGAGGAGCCGGCTCGTTGGGCTGGATGGAATGTCGATGACGAGCTGGAGCGTCAACTGCTGCAGGTACTGCGTATGAAGCCGCGTCGCACGGCTTCGGGCGTGGCGACCATTACCGTCATCACCAAGCCCTGGCCGTGCTCGGGCGATTGCCTGTTTTGCCCCAACGATCTGCGCATGCCTAAAAGCTATCTGCATGCCGAGCCGGCGTGCGCCCGTGCGGAGCAAAACTGCTTCGACCCGTATTTGCAGGTGAGTGCTCGTTTGACCGCACTTTCGCAAATGGGGCACGCAACCGATAAGATTGAGCTTATCGTGCTTGGCGGTACCTGGAGCGACTATCCGGAAGGCTATCAGACATGGTTTATGTCGGAGCTCTTCCGCGCGCTCAATGACGATGCCGTGGCCGGCGTGGCGGCCAACCCCATGTTGGCGCGTCCGGGCATCAGCCGTGCCGAGGCGGGGCGCCTGCTCGATGATGCTCCCGCCGACGCCCTGCCGCCGGTGGTAGCGGAGCGTCGCGAACGCTATCGGGCCGCCGGTATTGCGACCGACGAGGCCGAGCTTGCGAGCGGTGTTGCCGACGAGCAGGGGCGTGTGGATGCTGCTGTGGGTGGCTATAACCGCGCGGTGCGTCGTCTGTACGGCCCCGGCACGCCGTGGGGCGAGGTCGCCGAGTGGCAGACGGCAACGATGGAGGAGCTTGAGCGCCAGCAGCGCATCAACGAGACGGCGAAGCATCGCGTGGTGGGGCTCGTCATTGAGACGCGCCCCGATGCCGTGACGCCGCAGGCGCTCACGCTCATCCGCCGCCTGGGCTGCACCAAGATTCAGATGGGCATCCAGAGCCTCGACCAGCACCTGCTCGATATCAACGAGCGTCGCATTTCGGTGGCTCAGATCGAGCGGGCGTTTTCGCTTGCGCGCCTGTTTGGCTTTAAGATCCACGCGCATTTTATGCTTAACTTGCTGGGCGCCACGCCGGAGGGGGACAAGCGCGACTACGAGCGCTTTATGACCGAGGGCGCCTTTATGCCCGACGAGGTCAAGGTCTACCCGTGCGCGCTCATCGAGGGCTCGCGTCTGGTGGGCTGCTATGAGCGCGGCGAGTGGCGCCCCTATACCGAGGAAGAGCTGCTCGATGTGTTGGCCGACGACATCGTGGTGACGCCGGCGTTCTGCCGCATCAGCCGCATGATTCGCGACTTTAGCTCCGACGACATCATGGTGGGCAACAAGAAGCCCAACCTGCGTCAGCTCGTCGAAAACCGCTTGGCGGCTCGTGGGGAAGGCGCGACGGTGCGCGAGATTCGCTATCGCGAGATCAGCACGGCGGGTGCCGACTTGGATGAGCTATCTCTTGATGAGGAGGTGACATACGAGACGCCGGTGACGCGCGAGCGCTTTTTGCAGTGGGTGACGCCGCAGGGCAAGATCGCGGGCTTTTTGCGCCTGTCGCTTCCCGATCGCGCCTTTGTCACCACGCATGCGGACGAGTTGCCGACGACGCCGGACGAGGCGATGATTCGCGAGGTGCACGTGTATGGCATGGCGGCGCGCGTGGGCGACCAGGGACAGGCGGCGCAGCATCACGGGTTGGGGCGTTTGCTCGTAGAGCGTGCGTGCGAGATTGCCCGGGATGCGGGTTATGCGCGTATCAACGTGATTAGCGCGATTGGCACACGCGAGTACTATCGCCATCTTGGATTTTATGACCATGGCCTTTATCTGCAAAAGGAGCTCTAGATGAACAAGCCGAGTGTTTCTGCCGGCGTCGTTGCCGGCGTTGCTCTGGGGGCCGCGGCGCTTGGTGCGGCCGCTGTCGCTGTTCGTGCTGCCTGTCTGCAGGTTGCGCGAACCCGCAATGGGTTGGCGCGTGTGAAACGCGTGCACGACGAGAGCGGTGACGAAGTCCGCGTATTGGTGCAGGGCGGCGTCTACCAAAGCGCGAGTTACGTTGGCGAGCGCTGGGCGGAGCCCGTCTTTGCGTACTATCGCGCGTTTGACGACGTGTTTGAGGCCGAGGATGCGATGCGCGACGCTTATGGTCACGGTATCAACCGTATGCTGATGCTGGGCGGCGGCGGGTTTGCCTATCCCAAATTTGCGCTGATGTCGCACGAGGGCTTGCGCATGGACGTCATCGAGTATGACGGAGAGATTACGCGCCTGGCGCGCCGCTGGTTCTACCTAGACGGACTGGAGCGCGCGGCGGGCGATCGCCTGCGGGTGATAACTGCCGAGGCTCGTTCATATTTGGGCATTACGAGCGTGGGTCATCGTCGCTACGACGTCGTTGTGAGCGACTGCTTTGGCGGTGCCGAGCCTGTGCGCGAGCTGGCGACGGTTGAGGCGTTGCGTTTAGTGCGGGGCAGCCTAAATGTCGGCGGCATCTACGTTGCCAATATCGTGAGCGCAAACGAGGGGAGCGACGTGACGTTCCTGCGCGACTGCGCCGCCACGGCACTCGAGGTATTCGCTCACGCCTGGGTGGTCCCATGTGGCGATGCGGAGTTCGGCGGCGAGGAAAACTACCTGCTCATCGCCAGCGACGGCGACTATGTCTTTGCCGAAGCCGTGCCCTTCGACGCCGACTTCCTCGGCACCGTCCTTCACGACAAGTAAGTCTCCCCGTCCCAAAAAGACTGGTCTTAGGCGTGGTCGCGCCAGCCGAGAACGCGCTGCTTCATACCCTCGATGTCGAGCACGCCTTCGGCGAAGCCCTTGCGCACGAGCTCTTCGGGAACAAACTCGTCGTAGCGATCAAAATAAGGCACTTCGCCGGGATAGACGAGCTCGATGGGATCGAAGTCTTTCTCGGCTTCGGCGGCGAGCACGTCAAAGAACGTCATCTCGTCGGCTTTCATCTTAAACTGCATAAAGTACGGGCGTGATGGGTCGAGTCCGCGAAGGCCCAGCTCAGCGGCACATTTAATCTTGAGCATGCGCTCGAGCGCCAAAAAGGCGTAGCTGCCCAGCCAGGGGAAGAGCACCCAGGTATCGCCGCCCAGGTTGATGAGCGGTTTAGTTCCCGCACCCGAAAGCTTGGCCGTATGACGAGCCTGCGCTAAGCGGGCCCGTGCGTTACCCATGAGGTACGGATATGTCGCGTGCTCGTTGAGCGCCTTGCGCATGCGCTCGAGTACGTGTGTATTGATGTCGCCGGGGCAGTCGCCAAAGTAGGCCGGCACCCGGCCCTTGACCTGCGTGGCAAAGACAGTGTGGCGCTTCCAGTCCACTTCCTCGACAATCCAGCAGTGTCCGGCGATGGCGATGCGCTCACCGGGCGGGGGCGGATTAACAATCGTGCCCAGCTCGGCCGATTCGCTCCGGACGGTAAACTCCTCGTTTTCCTGGAACACGGCGTAGAACTTAAAGTTGTTGATGACGCGCTCGCCCGCGAGACCCACGATGAGCCCGCCACCTTCGGTGACCTGGATATGGTCGATCTTAATGAGGTGACGTAGCAGCACACGGTAATCGTCTGCCGAGATACGGTGGAAATAGCTGAGCGTGAGCACACGCTGGGCAAGTTCGGCCGGCGTGAGCTCGCCGGTGCTGGCGAGGGTCGACATAGTCTGGTGATAGAGCAGGCTGTAGGGGAGTCGATCGAGCTCGGGCGGCTCGACCCACTTTTCCTCGCGATAGAGTTGTACGAGCGCGATACCCTGCAGGAGCTTCCAGGGAATGGTTTCGGGCATCATCGTGCGCGGCTCGGGTTCTTCCTCGCGCATGACAAACCACATCTCGGGCGGAAGGTCGCGGCGTCCCGTGCGCCCCATGCGCTGCAAAAAGGAGCTGACGGTAAACGGCGCGTCAATCTGGAAGGCGCGCTCCAGGCGGCCGATATCGATACCGAGCTCCAGCGTAGAGGTGGTGACGGTTGTCTGCGCCTGCTCCTCGTCGCGCATGAGCTCCTCGGCCGTCTCGCGCAGCGATGCCGAAAGGTTGCCGTGATGGATTAGAAAGCGGTCGGGCTCGTGTCGACTTTCGCAGTAGCTGCGCAGCATGGAGCACACGGCCTCTGCCTCCTCGCGCGAGTTGGCAAAGACCAAGCACTTGCGGCCGCGGGTGTGTTCGAAGATATAGCCCATGCCGGGGTCGGCGTTGTCTGGTGCTGTGTCGGTGGGGTTGAGAAGTGCCTGCTCGGTCGCTCGTGGGATGTCGACTTCACCCTCGGGGGCCGAGGAAGTGCGACGGTCTTTGGGAGCGTCCTTGTCCCGCGCCTGCTCGCGACGTTGACGACGTTCCGCCTGTGTGAGCTGTCCGCTGTGACGCATGTCTTGGGCGCCGGCGGGCAGTGCCGCGGGTGCCGCTGCCTCAATGCGCTCGCATGCGAGCACCTCAGCTTCCTGCGGACCTGTACTCGCGAATCCTCGCTGCTGCGCCTGGGGACCCGAGTTGTAGAAGTGCTCCATGGAGATGCGCCACACGCGGCGCGGCTCCTCAAAACGGGGGATGACGCAGTTGCGTCCCGTCCTCTGCGACAGGAAGGCGCCCGTGCGCTCGGGGTCGCCGATGGTTGCCGACAGACCGATGCGGCGGGGCTGCACGCCTGCCATGCGCGAGAGCCGCTCGATAAGGCAGAGCGTCTGCCCGCCGCGGTCGCCGCGCATGAGCGAATGGACTTCGTCGATAACCACATAGCGCAGGTCGCAGAACATACGAGGGATCGCCATGTGCTTATGGATTAAGAGCGCTTCGAGTGACTCGGGCGTAATCTGCAAGATGCCGCTCGGTTTTTTGATGAGCTTAGCCTTGTGCGACTGCGAGACATCGCCATGCCAGTGCCAGACGGGGATATCGGCCTCTTCGCACAGGTCGTTGAGGCGGACGAATTGGTCGTTGATGAGCGCCTTGAGGGGGCCAATGTAGAGGGCGCCCACGCTCGCGGGCGGGTTCTCCCAAAACTCGGTCAGGATGGGAAAGAAGGCTGCCTCGGTTTTGCCGGAAGCCGTGGATGCCGTCAGGAGCACATTATCTTGCGTGTTAAAGATGGCATCAGCTGCCGCAACCTGGATAGAGCGCAAGCTCTCCCAATCGTGGGAGTAGATGAAGTCTTGGATAAACGGGGCGTAGCGGTCAAAGGCGTTCACGGGGCCTCCTTTCAAAAGCGAATCTCTCAACGCGGCGGGCAGTGGCTTGCTGCATTACTGCTTCAACGTTTGCCCAGATAGAGCCTGCCAAAATAAACCTGTCCCTTTTTGGCAGGCTAGATGGTGAATTCGGCGAAGTTACGGTCGCCGCCTGCGGTATCGGTGTCGCCTGTTGCGGCTGCCGGCGCCAGCGCGTCGCCGCCGACGCTTTGCAGCAGCTCGGCCACGTTGGCGTCGGGGTTTTGGCATAGGATGTCGAGCAGCTCGATAAAGTCACGGATGACCTCACGCGGCGTCAGATGCGTGTCGGCTCCCACGCGACCGAACTCGATCTTGAGGAAGTTCACCAAGTCGTTCTCGGTAAGCGTGGGCGTCCAGCCAAAGTAGCCGGCGTGAATTTGCATGAGTTTTTCGATCAGCACCAGCAGCTCCTCGTAGGTGAGTGGCTGCAGACGGATGATGGGCGCGAGCATGTCCTTAAGGTCCTCGCGCGCAAAGCGACCCTGAGCGAGTCGGCTGCGCAGAGCCTCGTAGGAGAACACGCCGCGGCGGCGGTCTTCGATGGAGGTTGGCGTGCCGCCCATAATCATGCCCAGATACTGCGCCTTGCCCTGGAGTGTGTCGTTGTACATGGTCAGGATTTTCTCGTAGTTGTACTGGCGCGTGATGGCGTTGGGAATCTTATACAGATTCACGAGCTCGTCGATGAGCACCAACATACCCTTGTAGCCGCTGCAGACCAAAAAACGCGCGATGAGCTTAACGTAGTCGTACCAGTCGTCGTCGCTGATGATGGTCGAGGAGCCCAGCTCGGCGCGAGCCTCGCTCTTGGTGCGGTATTCGCCGCGGATCCATTTGGTCACGCGGCTCATGGCCTCTTCGTCGCCTTCGGATACGGCCGTGCGATAGCGTCGGAGCATGCGGGCGAAGTCGAAGCCGTGGACCATCTCCTCGAGCGGGGCCAGCTGGGCATTGACGACCGACTCGTCGACGTCGGCGCACGAGGCGACCCAGCGATCAAGAATAAGGTTGAGCGCACCGCCCTCGGGGCGCGTCTTGGTCGATATGTTGCGTATGAGCTCGCGGTAGGTGGCAAGGCCCTGCCCCTGCCCGCCCTGCAGACGGCGCTCGGGGGATAAGTCTGCATCGGCGACGACGAATCCCTCGCCCATGGCATGCGTTCGGATGGTTTGGAGCAAAAAGCTCTTGCCGGCGCCGTAGCGACCGACTAAAAAGCGGAAGCTCGCGCCGCCATCGGCGATGAGACTCAAATCGGTGAGCAGGGCGCGAATCTCGACCTCGCGTCCCACGGTGATATAGGGAAGGCCGATGCGCGGGACCACGCCACCCTTGAGCGAGTTTAGGATAACGGCGGCGACGCGTTTGGGTACGCGGGGCGCTGCGGATGCGGTGTCACTCATGGTCTAGGTATCCTCTCACGTCTGCTTCGTAATCCTCGATAATCTGCGGTCCTGCCGCTCCAAACTCGATAACGGTGTCGCCCACCAGGTCAAAGAGTGCCTCGTTGATGCTGTCGACGAGCATATCCTCGCTCTGGCCCGACCTCTCCACTGCCGATGTCGCTTGCGCTGCGTTCTGCTCGAGCAGTGCGCGCAGATACGCGGTTGCGGCGGGCGCGAGTTCGCTCGCGGCGTCAGTGGGCGCAGCCGCTGCGGACGGGGGCGTCGGCGCAAGAAGCGGCGCCACGACACCAAACTGTTCGGTGGAAATGGTTGGCTCGTCGGCCTCGTCCTGCCGAATGGGTGCCGCGACCGCCTCGACAATCGCGTCGGCTACGGGCTCGGCTTCCGGTTGCCCTGAGTCCGCTGCCTCGGCTTCTGCGGACGCGCTGCCCTCGCGCTCCTCGTCGATCAAAAGCGCCTCGCGCGTTTGTGCGGCGACGCTCCGAATGTGCCCCAGCTGGCTCAGATCGATATCGATCTTGACGGGCTGGTGTGCGGCGTCCCACGAAAGCCATGCCACGATCTCGTCATCGATAATCTTAGCCAGATATTTGGGGACCTTTTCTTCCTTAAGGGGATGGGCGGGGTCCAGCGCCAGGCGCAGGCGTTGGTCGCAGGCGCGCATCATTTCACCGAGCTTGCTGCTCTTTTGCCTACTACCGTGGATACGCATGCATTCCCAAAAGCCGTTTTGGCAACGGTAGATATGGATGGGATCCAGGCGGTATTCGCAGTGCTCGTGGCGCTCGGGCGCAAAGAATACGGCCGAGGCAAACATGGTGTAGGGCATGGCCGTCTCCTCCCCAAATAAACTCGCCACGATGCCGGTCTTTCGGTGCGTGTCATAGTAGCGCGCCATGCGGACATACACGGCGCATGCCACGTGGCGCAGATCGCGGTGGTGGCTGCGGTCGAGCCGCGAGTTACTTAGGTTGTATGTGGAGAGGGCGTTGATAGCGGCCATGAGTCGCTCCTCGCGCACCTCATCGGGCGGAAGGGGGAGCGTGGGCTCGGAGGTTTTGCGACGCTTGGGGGTCTGGCCGGACGGTGCCGGTGCTGGTACAAGGTCTCGTGCCGCGCGTCGCAGCTCGATAAGGGCGTTATCGAACATGACGGTTTTAGAGTCGCGAAGCAGCTTGGGGTCGAGCCCATGGAATACGGCGTAATCCTGCAACCACACGCGTGCAAACCGATCGATGCCGGGCTCGAAGGCGCGATAGGCATCCCAAAAAGCCTTGATCTTGTTAAAACCATCGAGCGGATTATCTACGCCAATGCCGCAAATCAGCTCATAGAGATACAGAAAGGCAAAGGACGTAGACGTTTCCTCGACGGTTCCGCGGCGCACTTGGGCACGCCAGGTAAAGTAGCCGCGCAGCTGACGGTCGCTCATGGCATTGTAGGTGGGAAAGTACGACTTAAAGGTGCCGTTGTAGGGGCAGTCGTCTTCAAAGTCGGCCATCAGCAGGCCCTGGCGGTAGAAAAGCTCGGCTTCCGAAAGCCAGCGGCCCGCACCGCCCTTGGGGTCATCCTGCCAGCGCGATATCTCGCGCATCTTGCGGTACTGGTCGGGGAGGAAGTTCTGCATCTGACGACCGGTCTTGAGAATCGGCTCGTCAGCATAGATTTCGTTTGAGAAGCGGGCGGACTGATGGGTTCGGGCCTCGGCCATAATGCGCTCGATGAGCATCTTGATGTCCTGGTCGGCCACCGCTCCTCCTCTCGAACGCAGCTACGGTGACCTCATATCATAGCACAGCATCAAACAGATGTTCGAGATATCGCTGCGTAGATAGATTTAGAACAGGAGGGCGTAGATGACGGCTATGACAACGGAGGGGAGCATATTGGCCGTGCGGAAGGTCTGAGGACGGATGAGGTTGACGCCGACGCAGAAGATGAGCATGGAGCCTACGAGCGAAAGGCTGTCGAGGGCTGCCGTGGTCATGATGGGGGAGAGTGCGCCGGCAAACAGCGTGATCGTCCCCTGGAACACGGCGACGGGCAGGGCGGAGAAAATGCAGCCGCGGCCGAGCGACGCCGTCATGGTGCAGACGATGATGCAGTCCAGTGCGCCCTTGAGGGCAAGCGTTGACCAGTCGCTGAGCAGGCCGTCCTGGATCGATCCCACAATGGCCATGGCGCCGATGCACACGGTGAGTGAAGTCGAGACAAAAGCGTTGGTGAACCCGTTATCGCCCTCACTGCCAGTCTTGCGCTTGAGCCATTCGCCAAGGTTCTCGATGGCGGTTTCCAAGTTGACGGCCTCGCCGATGAGCGAGCCGAGGGCGAACGAGACGATGAGCATGGTGGTACCGGTGGTCGCTAGTGCCTTTCCATCGATGATGAGCATCTTTTGCATGGTGCCGCCAAGGCCGATAAACAGGACGCACAGCCCCGATGCTTTCATGAGCGTGTCTTGGATGCGCGGTGTAATGAAGCGACCGCCCGCTAATCCCAAAAGACCGCCCGCAATCAAAAGCACAACGTTGATGATTGTTCCCAAGCCCGGCATGAGCCCTCCCGTATTGATGCCAACGTGGCAATCGTAGCAGAGTGGCATGCGAGGTACATCGCGACTCATCTAATACGTTATATAAGTGGCATTAGCAACGACGCGCAGCATTTAAGCCTCAGGTGGTTGTCGGGACATAGGGATAGTAGTCAAAGCGCAGTGTCATAAGCCTCTGTGGGGATTCAATAGCCGCGGCGATGATATTGGCATCGCGGGCACGATCAAACCCTTCGAGTTCGATCTGATACGAGACGTCTTGCATAATGTCCAGACGTCGCCAGGCTAGGAGTGTGTCGCCATCGAATTCCAAGGTCTTGCCTCCGTCTGGGGCAACGGCGTATAGACGCAGCTTGGCGGTGGTTGCAGGGTCGACAACCGTGACCTTTTTAATTTCGTTTCGAGTATTCTTGGCGCCCAACAAGGTGAGCAGTGTTGGGGCCACGACCTCGCCCGATGGCAAAAAGACGACTTCGATGGATTCGGGAAATGCGATGATGGCCGACTTGCGGACGGGCTGATTGGCGGCGGCAACTTCGATGTTCGCAGCGTCGATGACCTCTGTGTGGTCGAGCGCGGCAAGCACGCAGCAGTTACCTTCATCGATCTCTTGAGGATCAGCAAGCCCCAGACTGTCCGCGAGCTCGGGATCGTTTGGATCGGTAGCGGGCTCATTCGGTGCTTCGAAAGAAGCTGGAACGCTGTTTGTCGGCGACGGCGTGTCGCCCGCACCTGCTTCTTTGTCCGCACTCTCTTCTTGTATGGTTGCGTTGATGGGTTCGTCGTTTGGGGGGAGCGTCTTGGCGTCAAGCGCGGAGGGGAGAATTCCGATGGCTCCGGATCCGTTCCACTCCATTTCGAGAAGCGCCGGGTCGGCAAGAATGCATTGCCTGCTTTGCGCGTGGGCATCGATTTCAATAGGGCCTGCCTCTATCCCTCGTGTAAGGCTGAGTGATCCGGCTGGCTTCTCGAAATGAGCGTCTGTGTTTTTGGTGCTGACGGCGTAGAACAGCAGGGACGCTTCTCCCGCCGCGATGGCATCGGTACCGGCTTTGGTCAGCCGCAACGATGCCGTGAATGAGAGGGTGGGCTGCGCATCGTCTGCATTCGCGGCGGCGCAGCCCAGACATATACCGCCTCCTTTCTCGAAAAACGTACCGTCGAAGGCGGCCTTCGCTCCGTTCGCCGAGTCATCGACCGAAGCGATGTCGATGCACAGCTCTAAATTGCATGGATCGCCATCTGCATCGAGCACAACCGAGCGCCACGTGCAGACGGCGCACCCCGCCTGGGAGCCGTTTGCCTTGTTCGAACGCTTGATATCCACGACTATCGAGCCGTCCGTATTACGACGAAGGCATCCCGAGGTTGAGATCGCGGCCTGTGCGATCGAAAAACGCTTGCACGCAATGGCGCTCGACGGATTTGGTGCGGAACTTAGGGCTGCTGGTAAGGAGTCTGCCATGACGGGAGTCGCCCAAGCGGCGACAGGCGTTCCGGTTGCGAGCGCGCCGCAGAGTGCGACGACGGGCAAAAGGTTCTTCGATGCCATGGGGTCTCCTTAGCTAATTTAGTGCGGCCTGTCCGTGTTTTGTTTCTGGCTGCGTTTGATGTGCAGACCGAGGCCGGCGGTTCCCGCGCCTGCTGCTGTGGCGCCTGCTGCCAAGAGCCATCGTCTGTCGCCTGTCTGCGCCAACGGTTCCTCGCGGTCGCCGCGGTCGAGCTCCGAGAGGTCGACCGTCACTTGCGTGGCGGCCTGCGCCTGTTCTTGCTGAGCAAAGGCCATGGCTGGCCCAAACGCTAGGATGCTGACGGCGGCGGCCAGGGCGACGGCCTTATGCCGTGTGCGCACCGGGCTCGACCGTCCAGGTGATCGTTGCAACCTGATCGCCTTCGCCGGTTACGCGGAAGATGTCGCGCGTGACGCGGGCGACGTTTCCGCTTGTCTTGAGCTTAATTTTGTCCGTGCCACCGGCAATGCCCTGGTAGCCCATGTCGAAGGCTGCATTCTTGGAAAGATCGAGGCCCGTCCCCTGCATTGCGGCGCTGGCGTTCTGGAGCGCGCCGTCGGGGCCGACCTTAAAGTCGATGGAGTTCTGTGCGGTTCCGGTCTTGGCGTCGGCGGCAATGGTCCAGGTGTTCATGGCATCGATCTTCATGTTGGTGACATGGATGCCGTAGGCCGAATGATTGTCGATGGTGGTCGCGTCTTCTGAGGGGCCCTGAAGCGTGCCGTCGGCCTTGGCGACGAAGGGAATAACCGTCGGAACTTTGAACTCAACGTTGTCGATCTCGGTCCTGACCATTACTTTCGTGGTTCCAACGCGCCCGGCTGCCATAGCTGGCGTCGGGGCGGCGCCCATTGCGAGCGCGAGCGCGAGCCCTGCGCCCACGACGAGCGCTCTGGCTCCGTTCATGTTCCTGGTGATGTCCATGGTCGTTCCTTTCTATTCGCCGCGGGCCGTCCCCGCGATGATTGGACGAATGCTGGTGAATTGCGTGCGGTGCCGCGTCGGCCGGAAAGCTAGTTCTCGGCTTGCTCAACCCGTACCTTGACACGTGTCGGATTGCCGTGGCTGTCGAGGGTCTTGGCATCGAGTGCCTGGATCTCGATGTACGCCTCGCCTTCTTTGATGTCGCCGGCGGGGCACGTCTCGATTGTCTTGCCGGTCTCGACCACACCGGATTCGTACATGGTCTCGTCGTTTTGGATGACGCGGAATCGCTGGGGAAATTTATTGTCTTGGACGTTTTGCACGTTGACGCGCAGCTTGCCGTCCTCCTGCAGCTGAGCGACCGGCGCGACCGAAATCGTCATCATGTTGTCGCGGACGATGGCGTCGAGCTCATCTTGGATTTCCTGACGCGTTTTGCCCTCGGCCGTCGTAACCGAAGCGCCCGCCTCGGGTACGGGCTGCGACTGCCAAGCGTATAGTCCGACGGCGACAAGGGCACAGACGATGGCCAAGCAGGCAACGATGAGCTTCTTGCGACGACCCAGGCCTGCAAAGCGGGGTGGCTTCTTCGCGCTCATGCGGCATCCTTGGCGGTATAGATGCGCGCAAAGGTGGACGGGTCCGCTCCAAAGAGCATGTGAAGCATCAGGCGGCGCGAGTAGACGAGCTCTTCGAAGTCGGGAGGGAGCTCGATGTCGTGGATATGCGCGATGTGGTGGGCGAGCGCCGAGAACGACTCGGGGTCGCAGATCACATCGGTGGTAACGTGGTAGACCGTCGTATCGGGGAATGCCTCTTCGTCAAAAGGCAGGAGATGGGGATCGTCGTCGACTTCGATGGCGATGCCGTACTGGGGCCAGTAATATGCCATGGGAACCTCCCTGCTTCTGGGGCCAAAACTTCCATTGGTTTTGGCTGTTGATGCCGACCGTATCAGTCACTACTTGACCAATTCCTGACCAAATGCTTGACAGATTGACATCTCCGCAGGTAAAAGATGGTAAAAATTACTTCAACTTTTTTCGAGCGACAATTGCGTGGTCGCTGGCGGTAAAG